>JBOHVR010000380.1:0-6439 GCA_050735755.1 Binatia bacterium | reverse complement strand
CCTTGAAGTTAATGAAACCCATGCAATTGGGGCCCAGCAGGCGCAGTCCTCCCGAGCGCGCGATCGTCACCAGCTCTTGTTCGAGCGCCGCCCCTTCAGAGCCTGCTTCACCGAAACCTGCGGCGGGAATCACGACGTGCGGAATGCGTTTTTCCGCGCACTCCAGCATCGTCGCTTTAACCGACTGTTTGGGCGTGAGAATCAAGCACAGATCGATTGGATCAGGAATATCCAGCAAACGCCCGTAGCAGCGCCGTCCGTCGATTTCTTGGTGGCCGGGATTGACCGGATAGATTTCGCCTTGGTAGCCGAACTTGGTTAGGAAGGCCAGATACTGACCGGAGATAGAACTTTGCCGCGCCGAAGCACCAACGATGGCGATGCTTTGCGGACTGAAGAGGCGTCCAAGATTTAAAGAGTTTTTCTCCACAAGCTATCGCCGAAGGCGCCTCGATTCATCTCCTACGACTGCGCGGACCCGCACAGCTCGAGGAAGGTTAGCGCGTAAACTTTCGTACACTGAACCAGATCGTCGATTTTCATCGCTCGGTTCTGCGAGTTGGTCATCGTCTCCCTCTGTCGCTTCGGCCCGTAACAAATGGAAGGAATACCGACTTCATTGAATGCATTGAGATCACGCCACATGCTCATGTCTGCAACCGGAGGAGGCGGAGGGTCCGCGCCGAAGACCGCGCGATGGGCTTGCTTTACGCTTTCAATGAGCGGTTCAGCGCCCTTAGCGACGTAACCTCTGTTGTACTGGTAAACGGTGACTTCGGCCGGAAGGTCGAGCCGTTTAATGACTTGCTCTACTTCACGTTTAATATCGACGGGGTTTCTTCCGGGTGCTGTTCGGACATCCAAATACAGGTAGGCATTGTCCTCGGTGCTGCTTAAGCCCAGGAACTGGGCCTTAGGGATCATCGCGCCGCCGGGCACTTCACGACGTTCACGCTGCTCATAGGCCACAGCCCATTCTTCCAGAGCCAGAATCACATGAGCTGCCCGGACAAAAGCATTCGGATTTTCTTGCAGCGTAGAGCCGCGCTGTAGTCTTGGCGTGTAGACGCGCCTCCCCTTCACTTGAATCTTGAGACGCACATCGCCGCATTCCGCGGTCACGATGGCAAACTCAGACGTCTCCCCTACCAAGGCATAATCAGCAACTACGCCCCGGTCGATGAGCCACTTGGTGCCGAACCCCTCGCCCGGATAGTTGACTCCTTGTCGCTCATTGACGGAAGCCTCGCCGGTCTCGAAGTCAACCCCGGTGATAATCAGATCTCCCTTCAGGCGGATGCCCGATCTTTTGATCGCCCGCGCCGCTATCATCCCCGCGCACAGTTGCGCTTTGTCATTGATAACCCCTTTGCCGAAAAGCAGCTCTCCTTCCACCCACGCCCCGCGCATCGAAAACTCAGACTCGGCCATATCGGGCGAGGGCGGCCCTCCGGCATCCATGTGCGCGTTGAAAATGAGATTGGGGCCGCCGCCTTCTCCGGGTATCACGGCGATCGCATTAGCGCTTTCCTCAGTGATCGGCTGAATGTAAGCGTCGATACCGTCTTTTTTGAACCACGCGACCACTTTCTCGGCGAGTGGGCGGACCTTGCCATGGGAGTCTGGAGTGTTTCCCAACTCCAGGCACAAGTCGACGAGTTCTTTCCGATCCGCTTCAATCGCATCAATGAGCTTCTCACGCATGGATCTTTCCCCTGTGCTCTTCAGTTTCACCAACGCTTCGCCGGCTAGCGGCCCTTCCAAGCTGCCGGCCGTTTCTGCGCGAAGGCTCTGGGACCTTCTTTGCCGTCTTCGCTTTCGTGATCCACGTGATGGCGAATCGGGTCCATCTGGTCAAAAACGTGTTTCATGGCGAAACGCAGATCATAAGCTCTGTGCAAAGCCTGCTTGATAGCGCGGACGGCTAAAGGCGCCTGCTGGCAAATCACTTGCGCGACCTCGAGAGCGCGCGGCATCAATTTCTCATAAGGCACCAGCTCGGTCACAATTCCCAGGTCATAA
The DNA here is from genome assembly GCA_050735755.1 of Binatia bacterium. Lineage (GTDB taxonomy): Bacteria > Desulfobacterota > Binatia > UBA9968 > UBA9968 > DATMAM01. The sequence goes on along the minus strand of JBOHVR010000380.1, from coordinate 4,417 downwards.
GCCCGCTGAGCTGACAGCCGCTCCGCAGTTCCCATCAGCGCCATGCGCGACACAACGCTCAATGGGGCGTGCGATGCAAGCCCCAGCATTTCCCGCAGCGGCACCCAGCCGACGCTGACATGCGGTTCCAAGAAGGTGGCATGATCCGCGGCGATGGCGAAATCGGATTGCCAAAAGAAATGCCAGCCGCCGCCGGCAACCACGCCGTTAACCGCGCAGATTACGGGTTTCCAAAAATCCATAGGAACATCGCCCCACGGAGTCACGCCTCGGCCGGTAAATCCCGGCTGGTTTTGACGCGAAGCGGCTCTCATGTCCGCGCCGGTGCAAAAGTGGCGGTTCCCCGCCCCCGTAAGGACAACGACCCACGTGTTGTCGTCCTTTTGCAACTCTGCCCAGGTTGCGTCGAGAGCTTCGCCCATTCGTCCGTCATGCGCATTGCCCGCGTCGGGACGGTTGAGAGTTACAACAGCGATCTTATCCTTTCTCTCCAGTAAAACGGTCTCATTGACCATCGGTGTTCTGCTCCTTTTGTGTGTTGGTTGCGGAAGTGCGGAGATTTTCGCCGCTCCTACATGTGCGGTAGTGCGGAATGAGCAGGAAACATTTCGCGCAAGTCCGCTGGTACGGGATTTACTACCTCGTTCTAATTGTTGTCAAGGCGCTAGGCGAGTCGAATTAATTGAGAATCGAAATGAACACGTTAACTTGACCTGTCTGAGTCCCTGTGATATCCGGCAGACGAAGTCAGTGCTTTGATTAGCCGAGGCGAAAGCTGGTCCTACCTGCTTTTCAAACAGCTACACGCTTGAGATCCTAGCGGCAATATCCACAAGATCTGCAAATCGCAACGAAGGGAGATTTGTATGAGCTCCGTTCCTTACGGATTTATGGTGTTTTCAAATCAAGCAGTCCCGACCGTCGTAGAACTGGTTAAATTGGGAGAGGAACTTGGATTCGACAGCGCATGGCTCCTCGATTCTCAGCTCGTCGGACGAGAAGCTTTTGTTGCCATGACGGCCTGCGCGCTAAACACGCGGCGCATAAGGATCGGGCCCGGAGTCACGCACACGGTAACACGGCACCCGAGTGTCATAGCAAGCGGGTTTGCCAGCCTGGTCGAAGTTGCTCCGGGACGCATCAACCTGGCGATCGGTTTTGGCGACAGCGCCATACGCGGCCTGGGGGGAAAACCCGCGAAAATGGCAAAGTATCGGGAAGATTTCGAAATCGTCCGGCGCCTGTTGGCCGGCGAGCGGATTCCGTACAATGGGCGTGAGATCAAGTTGGCATGGTCTGATCCTGAGTTGACGCGTCAGATTCCTATGTATGCCGTTCCCGGCAGCGGACCGAAAGGTTTGGCTCTAGGCGGCGAGCTCGGACAGGGCGTGGTCCTGCACTGCGAAGTGAACGAAATTAGCGCAAAGCTAAATCACATTGCGGAGGGAGCCGCGCGCATAGGAAAGACTTTAAAGGATCTTCGAATCATCTGGTGGCCGACAACTTCGATCGATGAGGACTGGGGAAAAGTAAGGGAGCACCTGAGCGCGCGCATGGCAAGCTCGCTGCGGCACAACTATTACGATTACAAACGCGGCGGTCTTAAAGAAGATGAGTTGCCTGTTCCCGTAGAATTCGCCCGTCGCATCGCGGAGGAATACAACTTTCTTGAGCACGCAACCGCTGAAGCCCACCACGGCAAGCTGCTGGATCAGGTCCCCGACAAGGTATTCAAACGGGTGCTGGCAGGCTCACCGCAGGAAGTCGCCGCGGTCATTCGGCAGGTGCTTGATGCCTATTCTGAAATAGAGCAGGTAGTGTTGCACATACCTGTCGGCACCAAACGCTTGGGCGCCGCAGATGTCATCAGGAATTTTGCGACGAAGGTAAGACCCCTGCTCAATTAGCAAGCTTGCCCGGTCGCGCGCGTGCTTCTCAGGATATAAAAAATGGCGAGCATCCGTGCTCGCCATTTTTTGTACACCCGAAAAAGTGAGTGAAAAGATGGATTCGGTAACGAGTGAAGCCTGCGTTACGCGCTTGCCATAACCTGAGGATTGACCAAGTCCGCCGCTTCATGGCCGGCATCGATTAGATTCCAGCTTACCATCCATTCATATGTTCTAAGGAGCTGATCCTGTGGGATCGGCTTGCCCGGCTCGAGGAACAGAATACGGTTCAGATCGAAGTCGTCGATGCTCAGCGCCTGAACTTCCGGGGATTTGTCCAGCTCTATGAAGTAATGCAGGTAAGCTTTTTTGTTTGCATTAATTCGCCGTACCGCCTCGGTCAGGGCGCGATTAATCGCCGTATACGTCTCGGCTGTGATGTCAGGCGTCCCCGTGTCCGTGCCGTTATAGAAGCCTTGCAGGATAATCCGGCAGCCGTTCTTTTCAGCTACCGTAATCCAGGGCTCACGCGCGCTGCAGGCGTCGACCGTCCCGTTCATGATGGAACGGTAACGCTCTGACGGGTGCCCGCTGCTGACTAACTTGATCATATCACGCGGCACGAAACCCTCCAGCAACTGCAACGTCAAGTAGTGCGTTCCGCCGTGAAATGGAACTGCGATGGTCTTGTTGGCAAGCTGCTGCGGCGTGTAAACTTCCGACCACGGCGGCACCACAACCGCGCCACACACCACGGAGGCACGCCGTCCCAGTTGCCGGGCTCCCACCGCAGTATCTTGCGAGCGCCGGTAGTTACCCCACTCGCAGGCATTGAAGATATTGGCACAGCCGCGCTCCATGGCTTCGGCATGGCCGGCGTTCGACTTCACCTGGTTCCAGTCGGTGATGTTAACGTTGGTCTTTTTCCCGCCGCCATGCGGTATGAGCTCGGCATCTATTCCATGTTTAGCAAACAGGCCTTCGTCGACGGCTACGATCCAGTCGAGGCCATTGTAAGGATTGGGTCGCTCCATTCTGATTTTCGGGTACGCCATATTCACCTCCTGAAATGTTGCAAAAAAACCTGATGCCGTTTGACTAAGCCGACGCCATAACCTGCGTGTTAACCAGGTCCTCTACGCCATGGCCGGCATCGATCAGGTTCCAGCTCACCATCCAATTATAGGTCCGCTCGAGCTGTTCCTGCGGGACCGGCTTTCCCGGCTCAACAAACGTAATCCGACCGAGCTTAAAGTCATCGATCGTTAGCGCTTTTACTTCCGCGCCTTTTTCATTGTCGATGAAATAGTGCATGTACCCTCGCTTGTCGGCATTGATTCGCTTCACAGCCTCGCTCAACGCGCGGTTGATGGCGGCATACGTCTCGGCCGTAATCTCGGGCGTCGCCGTGTCCGTACCGTTATAGTAGCCCTGGAGGATAATTCGGCAGCCGTTCTTCTCGGCCACCGTGATCCACGGCTCGCGGACGCTGCAAGCATCCACCGTTCCGTTCATCATGGCTCGATAGCGCTCCGAAGGACGCCCGCTGCTGACGACCTTGATCATCTCGCGGGGAACAAAGCCCTCCAGCAACTGCAACGTCAGGTAATGGGTCCCGGCATGGAAGGGAACGGCGATGGTCTTGTTGGCAAGCTGTTGAGGCGTGTAGATGTCGGACGAGGGGGAAACCGCGATAGCGCCACATACCACAGAGGCCCTTCTTCCCACCTGCCGGACACCAACCTCCGTGTCCTGCGATCGCCGGTAGTTACCCCATTCGCAGGCGTTGAAAATATTGGCGCAGCCGCGCTCTACGGCTTCGGCGTGGCCGGCATTCGACTTAACCTGGTTCCAGTCGGTGATGTTGACGTTGGTCTCCTTCGCGCCGCCATGGGCTACCAGCTCGACATCGAGTCCCTCCTTTGCAAATAGGCCTTCATCCATGGCAACGATCCAATCCAATCCGTTGTAAGGGTTCGGCTTTTCCATTTTAATCTTCGGATACGCCATTTAAGACCTCCTGAGATTCTGCGTTCGTTATTCTTCGATATGAGTTTAGATAACGCCCTATTAAGCGAATTGTCAAGCATAAGTCGCTGTGTTCGGCATACTGGCCAGTTCCACATCTTTGAACAATATTCTGAAATTAAGCGCAACGGTAACATAGGACTTCGCTGATCGGTTGTCAATTTAGTTGACATCGCCGAAACGCTGTGTGTAAGAAACGGTTCCAAGCTAAATTTGAAAGGGCATTGTATGAGCGACCGTGCGATGAAGCGTTTCCTGAATGCAGTCTGTCGGGGCGAAGGGTTGCGTGACGATTTCATCTACTACATGGACTTTGAAGACTATAAGTCTTTCCCCGATCCCTTTCCTCGCAATACCTTCACGGTTAGACAGATCCAAGAGGCCCTTTTTCGTTATCCGAACCCGGAAAAACCCGGAAAACTTTTTCGCTGGGACATTCATGGCAGGCTCCTGACTCCCAGCAAAGAATCCATCACAGGAGTTGCCGTCGTTATTATTCA
>JBOHVR010000379.1:0-10117 GCA_050735755.1 Binatia bacterium | reverse complement strand
GCCGAGAAGCTGACCGGCGTGCATACTGTCGAACGACGCGGTCCTTATGTTCTCCTTTCCAATCGGGATTATGAGCGAAAGTGAATCCTTCGATTCCGTACAAAGACTTACCCAAAGCTTAAGCGCGTTCAGGTTTACCTGCCACCGCTGCCGGTCCCGGTAAGATCATGTCTCGATCGGATAACATTTACGCGCTCCCTGAGAATATACCCGTGCCTGTCGATGACGGCGCGTGCGACCACCTGCCGGACATGCGTATACCCCCGGCGCCTCTGCGCTCGACCACCGGCCGCACTGTGGATCTTGCCGGCCTCACTGGACGGGCAGTCGTTTATTGCTACCCGCGCACCGGCCAACCGGACCAAGAGCTGCCGCAAGGATGGAACCAGATTCCGGGCGCCCGCGGTTGCACGCCGCAGTCCTGCGCCTTTAGGGATCATCACGGGGAATTAGAGGCGCTTGGCGCGCGGGTCTTCGGTCTCAGCAGCCAAAGCGCCGGCTACCAAAAGGAAGCAGTCCAGCGCCTGCATTTGCCGTTCGAGTTATTGAGCGACGCAAGGCTTGCTTTTGCCAATGCCTTGCGTCTACCCACGTTTCAAGTGGACTCAATGACGTTGATTAAGAGGCTCACGTTGCTTATCTCGGACGGGAGTATCGCCAAGGTGTTTTATCCGGTATTTCCTCCGGACAAAAACGCCGAGGAGGTCATTGCTTGGCTGGCGCAAAATCGTTAAGCGCGCGCCCCAGGAGAGGATGATAGCCGATGTTTTTCGGTACTCTGGAATTCTGGGACTTCGTTTGGATCTCTGTGATCGTCGCGATTGCCGTTTCCGCAGTTGCCCTTCGCCTCCGAGCGGAGGCGCGAGCGCGCTTGTCGCGCCTGGAAGCCAAGATTGACCGGCTGTTAAAGGATGAAGGTGTCGCGCATGATGGCGGGGCCAAAGATCTGCCCGCCGATGTGCCCGCAGGCGTGTTGGAAGCTCTGGGGCGAGGCAACAAAATCGAGGCGATAAAGCGCTATCGCGCGGCTACGGGCGTAGACCTGGCGGAAGCCAAGAATTTCGTCGAGGCTCTGGCCCATAGAGCTTAGCTGGCAACCGAACTGCTTGCGTTGCGCTAACCTGAGGGAGACAGCGAATGAAAATCGACAGGCTTGATCACCTGGTTCTGACGGTCAAGGATATTGAGACCGCTTGCGAGTTCTACGAGAAGGTCTTGGGAATGGAGGTCGTCACTTTCGGCGCCGGGAGAAAGGCGCTTTCCTTTGGATCTCAGAAGATCAATTTACAAGAGCAGGGAAAAGAGAGCACGCTGGTCGCGGCGAAGCCCACGCCCGGCTCCGGTGATCTTTGTTTTGTCACGTCGGTCGCACTTTCCGAAGTTATCGACCACCTGACTGCCTGTGGCGTCGAGCTGATCGCAGGTCCGGTGGAACGGCAAGGCGCGCGAGGTCCGATGATGTCCGTCTATTTCCGCGACCCGGACCTGAATCTGGTCGAAGTTTCGACGTACATGGATCCCTAATCTAGCAAAATCTTCCCTCTCATCGAGAGTCTCAGAGCCAGTCCTCAGATTGACGAAGGGTTCCATTCCACTGAGCCGTGCCGAACCTTATCATTGGAGGCTTCCAGCTTTTCAATCGATTCGTAGGGACTTCATCAGATTCAGCAGGTGTGTCTTGTGCATTCCCAGAATTCTCGCCGCGGCGGCGCGATTCCCGTTGGTATGAGCGAGAGCTCTTTTGATGACTTCCGCCCGAGCGGCATCCACGGCATGGCGATATGAAAGTCCATCGGCCGCGCTGTCCAGTTCCGCGCCGGCTATTCGCGGCGGTAGGTCCTCAAGGGTAATCTCCGGCCCCTCCCCGAGTACGACAGCGCGCTCGATCACGTTCCCTAACTCGCGGACGTTTCCCGGCCAGTCATAAGCGACGAGCCTCCCTTCCGCCTCTGCTTCAATCCCGGTGAAATTCTTCTTCGTGTCCAGGGCAAATCGCCGCAAGAAAAAGTTCGCCAGAACGGCGATGTCTTCCTTTCTTTCTCTCAAAGGCGGAAGCGAGATCGGAATCACGTTAAGACGATAATAAAGGTCTTCGCGAAAGCGTCCTTCTTTAATAGCGCCGGACAGATCACGATTGGTCGCCGCGATCACTCGGACATCGACGGAAACTGTCCGGGTGCCGCCGACGCGCTCGAACTCCCGTTCCTGAAGAAATCTTAAGAGCTTGGTTTGCAGCTCCGCCGATACATCTCCGACCTCGTCGAGAAAAACCGTACCACCGTGGGCCTGCCCCATCTTGCCCTTCTTGAGCTGATGCGCGCCGGTAAACGCGCCTTTTTCATGACCGAAAAGCTCGCTCTCAAGGAGATCCTTGGAGAGACCGACGCAGTTGATCGCGATGAACGGTTCACTTTTTCTTTCGCTCCAGGCATGAATGGCCCGCGCAAAGACCTCTTTCCCCGTGCCACTTTCGCCCAAAAGCAAGACCGTAGATTTGCTGGCCGCGGCCTTCCTGGCGGTCTCGATAGCTGACCGCATCTTCGGGCTTTCGCCCCCGACAAGGCGGTAACGCCGGCTCACCTCTTCGGTAAAGCGCTCCAAACCCTGCTTTAACCGTTCGCGCTCCAATGCCTTCTCCACGACGACGGCAATATGGTCAAGCTCAAAGGGTTTGGTAATGAAATCGAATGCCCCTTCTTTCATCGCCTGGACGGCCCGCTCGATCGTTCCGTAAGCCGTGATCATAATGACGGCGACGTCGCTTCCTCTCTGGCGAATCTCCTTTAGCACTTCGAGGCCGCTCTTATCCGGCATCTCGATATCGAGGAGGAGCAAATCCGGCGCTTCTTTGTCCAGGACCTTCAGGCACTCCTCCCCGTTGGAGGCCACCGACACTCTTGAGCCAAAGCTGTCCAGGGTGTCTTTTAAGATCTCTCGGATATAAGGGTCGTCATCAACAACCAGGATGGAGCCGGTGATGGGTTTTGTCATGGTTTCACTGACTCAATGCCTCAGCATGCAAAACTCTGTGCGAAGCCGGCAAAGTAAAAGAGAACCTGCTTCCCCGTTTCACCTCGGATTCAACCCAAATCCTTCCACCGTGCAACTCCACCAGCGCCTTGGTAATAGCAAGCCCGAGTCCTGTCCCCTTAGGCTTCTGCTTACCGTTTGCAGCAACCTGATAGAACTTTTCGAAGATCTTCTGAGTTTCTTCGGGGGGGAACCCCGGTCCGGTGTCATTGACCGAAACCTGGACCCATTTGAATCCATCGTTCGCCGTCGAGACGGTTACTTTTCCACTGCTCGGTGTAAACTTGATCGCATTGCCGATGACGTTCATAAGGATTTGCGTAACCTTATCACGGTCGGCCCACACGAGGATCGAAGACTCAGACGATTCCACCTCAAGCACAACCGATTTCTCCATCGCAACGGGCCTTAGCGTTTCCACGACCTCATGGATGAGACCGCCGAGCGAAACGCGGGTGGCTTTAAGCTCGATCTTTCCCGCTTCAATCTTCGAGAGATCCAAAAGATCATCGATGAGCGTGGCCAGATTTTGCGTATTCGCACTCACCCAAGTGAGGTATTGGGTCTGTTTTTCGTTCAGAGACCCTGGCACCTTGCGGAGCAAGAGGTCTACGGAGCCCTTGATGGCAGTCAGAGGCGTCCTTAGCTCGTGCGAGACGTTGGAAACAAAGTCCGATTTCAGCCGGTCCAGCTCTTTCAGCCTCTTGTTGGCAATAGAAAGCTCTTGCGTCCTCTCCGCAACCTTCTGTTCCAGGCCGGAATAGGCCTCGCGTAGATGCGCCGTCATTTTGTTGAACTCTTCCGCAAGCACTTCGATTTCATCTCCGGTTTTTACATCAAGACGCAAATTCATATCGCCACCGCCGATCCGCTCCACACCTTTTCTAAGCGCCTCCAATGGCCGGACGATCCGCCGGGCAACGAACAAAGAGGCAACAAGCGCCATGCCAAGACCCACGAGCAGGAGACCGGACGTCCGGGCCAGCGATGCATACAGCGGTCTGTATACCTCTTCGACAGGCCGCTCAACGAAGACCGCCCAGCCGAGATCCCGAATCAGCGACCAGGAGCTAAAAACTTGCTTCCCTTCCAGATTGCCACCAACGATTCCCGGCGGCTTTGCCCCAGCAGGCTGGGGCCGGAGAGCCGCGCGCACCTGAGGTAGGTGCGCCATGTTGCGTCGCTGCAAAACGAGACTGATGTTGGGGTGCGCGATAAGGTCACCATCGCGAGCTATGGCGTAGGCGTAACCCGCGGCTCCGACCTTGAGGCTCGATACGATCTCCCAGACATATTTTAAATTGACCTGAAGCTGAAGCACGCCGATTACCCGGCCCGCGAATTGCTCGATCGGAACCGCGATGGTCATGTAAGGCTCGGAACCTCTCGAGAAATAGACCGGACTGAAATATGACTTTCCTTCTTTCGCCAACTGGAGCGCCGGCAACGCAGAATCGATTTTTTTACCGTAAGGTAAAACGCTGGTGAAGCGCGATACCGCCACCCGGGCGATTCCCTCGGTGTCGACCGCCGCAGCCTCGGTAACGGCGGGGGAGATAATAAGGAGCCTTCTCAGCTCGAACTGGTACTCCGGCGAAAGTCCCTTTGCCGTGAGCTCGCGGCTCTTGGTTGCGCCTCTCGCTGTGCGCTCGATCTCTTTGATGAATTGTTCGATTTTAGCGGCCGCGCCTGAGGTAATTTCCTGCTGAAGCTGTGCGACGTGCGCCGAACTTTCCTGATAGCGGAAGTAAAGCTCGCTGAGCCCACTCGTGATTAGTCCTCCGCTGATCAAGACCACGGAGACGAAGAAGTAATGGCGCACCAACCGCCCGTGTTTCTGCCCCCTATTATTTTGGATTTTCGATTTTAGATTTTGGATTATTGTCGCCATGGTCGCGCGCAATGTGTTTTTGTCAATGAAACGCAACGCGGTCTTTTTCGGTCATTCTTACAATAATTGCTCGTCTGTTAGTTCACGGCAATCTAAGCTCCAGAATCGAAAATCTAAGAATCGGCTCAGTCTTTCTGAAGCTTGTCTTCCCACGAGGGCCATGTTAAAAACTCTTTGTTAAAGGGCCATTTATGCGCTACTCCGTGTTTCTCGACCCCGTGAACGAGCCTGATTTTCAGGGCTACTACTACGCCCATGTCCCTGCGCTCGATCTGACAACGCATGGCCAGGGCATTGACGGAGCGCTCGCTGCCGCAAAGGAGCTGATCGAAGCTTGGATTGCGGAGAAAAAGGCCCACGGCGAGGCTGTACCCACCGAAGCAAAGTCCCAGATCGCCCACGTCGAAATCTCTGATGCCTTACTCGGCCCGTGAGGTCCTGGCAAAACTCCTTCGGGCTGGCTTTGTAGAAACACGCCAAAGCGGGAGCCACAAAGTCCTGCGGCATCCAGATGGACGACAGACTTATGTGGCCATGCACCCCGGCAAGCTGCCGACCGGAACCTTTCGCAAGATTCTCAAGCAAGCCGGCCTGAGCGAAGAGGAATTTCGCTCGTTGTAAAAGATGTTTCACCCTAAAACCAATCTTTCACCCAAATCGTCAATCCAAAATCACTCAATCACTCTGTTCGCTTCCATTAGGAGGTGCGCAGGAATTTTCAATCCCAACGCTTTAGCAGTCTTGAGGTTGATCACCAGCTCGAACTTCGTCGGCTGCTCCACCGGCAAATCGGCGGGCTTGGCACCCTTTAGAATTTTGTAGATATAGGTCGCGGCGCGTCGGGCCAAGTCGTTAGAGTTTACGCCGTAACTGATAAGTCCCCCAGCTTCCACATACATACTGTGCGGGTACGTCGCTGGGAACCGACTTTTTGCCGCGAGGTCCGCGAGCTGTTCGCGGTGAGAAGCACTAAGGAAGCTGTTCAGCACGAGGACTGCGTCAGCATGACCATTACTCGCGGCTCGGAATGCTGTCTCAATGTCCTTGGGTCCTAAGATGTCCAGGTATTGAAGCTGCATCCCAATAACCCCTGCGGCGCGTTGCGTCTTTCTTAACTGTTGTGCGTTGCCGCGGTTCGTTGAGGTCCCAAAGACGGCCGTCCGGGCAAGCTTGGGTAGGATTTCCTTGAGCAGCTCCAGCCTCTTTCCAGCTAGGTCAGCAGTTGGCGAGGATAACCCGGTAATGTTTCCCCCTGGTCGCGAAAGACTGGCCACGAATCCGTTTCCAACAGGATCTGGATCCTGCGCCATGACTATGGGGATCATAGCAGTTGCTTGTTTGGCGGCCCGGGTGTTTGTCGAACCCCCCGTGACAATAACTTCTACGTTGAGGCGCACCAGTTCGGCGGCGAGCACAGGGAGGGCATCTCGTTTTCCCTCCCAAGATCGCCATTCGATGACAATATTTTTCCCTTCCACGTACCCAAGCTCGCGCAAACCTTGCCGAAATGCCTCTATGCGGGCTGATGTAGCGGAAAGGGAGGCACCCGTCAGGAACCCTATCCGGGGGACTTTCTGCGGTTGCTGCGCCTGAGCAGAAAAGTCAAGAGCAAAGAGCAGGGCGCAAAGAGCAAAGCCAATGATTTTCCTGCTCATGGGTCTCTCCAATCCATATTTCTTGACAGGGTAGCCACCGGAGGCTACATTCCGATCATGCGCGCCGTTGGCTTAAAAGTCCTTAAGAACAAGCTTAGCGAGTATGTCCGCCTTGCCGCGAGCGGAGAAACCGTGCTCGTCACCGACCGCGATCGCGTCGTCGCCGAGTTGACGTCTCCCCAAAAGAACCGGAGTCCACTACTGTCCGATGCCTTGCTGGCCGAGGCTGTACGCCAAGGTTGGATAACCCCTCCCACGCTACGATTCTCAGGCCCCCCGCCCCGCAAGCCGGTCGTGTCCTTTCGGGACCTAATTCGTGAACTGGAGCAAGACCGGAGCGACCGGTGATCTATCTGGACACCTCGGTTGCTCTGGCTCACCTTCTTGCAGAGGATCGGCTGCCACCCGAGCGGCTTTGGCGGGAGGATTTGATCTCCAGCCGGCTGCTCGAGTATGAAATCTGGACTTGGATTCACGCGCTCAAACTCACCCAATCGCATGCAGATGAGGTGCGTTCCCTCCTGAGCCGAGTCGCCCTTATGGAGCTCTCCCCGCCGGTGCTCGCGCGGGCTTTGGAGCCTTTCCCAAAGCCGGTCCGTACCCTGGATGCTCTCCATTTGGCGTCTATGGTTTTTCTCCGGCAGCAGGGGCAGCGCGTTTCTCTCGCTGGCTACGATGGCCGACTTCTTGCTGCAGCCCGCGCCCTGCGCATTCCCACCTATAAGCTGTAAGCATTTTGGATTTTTGATTTTAGATTTTCCGATTGGCACTGGTTTGAGAATCCAAAAATCGAATCCAAATCGTTTTAGCCCTTGTTTTTCTCCTTGATCCTCAGTGCAAAATCTAAAATCGAAAATCCAAACTCGACTCACTCAATCACCTTGTCCGCCTCCATCAAAATATGGGCGGGGATTTTAAGTCCCAAGGTCCTGGCCGTCTTGAGGTTGATCACCAGCTCAAATTTCGTTGGTTGCTGTATGGGTAGATCGGCAGGCTTGGCGCCTTTTAGGATCTTATCGACGTAAATAGCAGCGCGCCGGTACTCCTCGCTGCGGTTTGAAGCGTAGGACATAAGACCACCAGCCTCAACATAGCGGCTGTTCGGGTATACTCCCGGCAGTCCACCCTGCGCCGCAAGACCCACAACCTGTGTGCGGTGATAACTGAGGAACCCACCGGGCAGCACCAGCAGACCGCCGGCACCCTCTCTAGCTGCGGACCGAAATGCGCTCTCGATATCGGCGCGAACTCGCACCTCCAAAGATTGTGACTGCAGCCCCAACCTCTCGGCCGTAGCCTGCACTTCCCTCAAAGCCAGCACCGGGACACGACCTTCTGGATTAAAGAGGACGGCGACACGTTTGACGTCCAGAACGGTCTCCTTAAGTAACTCCAGCCGTTTGGCGCTTAGCTCTATGTTAAGTCTACTCAGTCCCGTAATGTTTCCTCCTGGCCGCGCCAAGCTGGCAACGAAACCCGCTCCAACAGGATCACCGCTGAAGGCCATGACGATCGGGATCGACGGGGTTGCCTCCTTCGCCGCCTGGACCGCCTCATTCCCTCCCGTAACGATAACGTCCATCTTGAGACGGACGAGTTCGGCCGCGAGGTCGGGAAGCAAGTTTAGCTTCCCCTTAGAAAATCGCCACTCAATGACGAGGTTCTGCCCTTCGACGTATCCAAGCTCGCGCAGGGCTTGTTGGATTACCTTTTCTTGGTCCTCCCTGATTCCAGGGCCGTTTGATAGATGGCCTACTCGGTAAATTTTGTTGTACTGCTGCGCCTCGGTAGACGAGCAAAGCGCAAAGAGCAGAGTGCATAGCGGAAGAGTTAAGATTTTTCTGCTTTTCATGGTTTCAGCCCGCCCTCTGAAAGCCCATACAAAAAGGCTCGACCAGAAACGAACCGGTCGAGCCCAGGAATTGCGAACCAAGAGTGCTGTCGAACGAAGATCAGCCGGCAAATACCAAACTGCCCGCTTATTCCATGATCGGAAAAACCTGTCAATGGCTGAGTCCGGGAGGTAAGGCATGCAGAGTTCGCTGTCATGGCTTTACAATCCACCAGATGCCGCGGCCGTTGTCGTTCGCCCCGCTGGAGTCCGAACCTGTTGCGCCCATCGCTGTCATCACATGGAATAACGCCGCAGAGCAATACGCCTATAAGGAAAGACCCTTTGGCTGGACGAGATTACCTTTCTATGAGCGCCGCAAGGTCATTGATTATGGATCGATATTGTTCGTCTGTGAGGGTCGGATAAGAGCCATTGTTGTTGTAGTAGTACACCAGGTCCGTAAGAGTTGGCGTTTGGCCTGGGTTGAGGTAACCGTACCACGTGGAAGTGAAGTTGCCGGACGAGCTAGAAGCACTAGCAACCAAAAGCATGGTCGCAATTAGAAAAACAATAATTTTTGTGGTCATTGGTTTCTCCTCCTTTTTTACTGCCTACATCTGGCCGCGGCGCACGCCGTCCACCTGACCTGCGGATATTTGGTCGCTTCGTTGGGTCTAAGGCGAGCGCTCGATGCAACTTCTTCCAGCGCAAGTGTCGTGCCATCGGCACGGCTGAATCCCGATCAACGCAAGGTATGGAATTGATGGAGAAACTTTAAGCGAGGAAAGATAAACCCGTTGGGCTATACGCCTCAAGAGTAGTGTTTATTCGATTGTGGTAGAGAAATCTCTATGGTGTCAGGTTTGCTGGCTCGATGTCGACGGTCATTTGGAGCTAACCGGCTCGGACAGTGGCTGTCTCTCTGCCGACTCCTGCTTCCGTCCCAACCACCAGGCGTTAGCCATCCATATAACCGATACGGGCACGGCCACGATCGCAATGCCGCTCATGCCCAATCCGAGAAAGGACAACAACCCGTATGACCAGGCGCCGACTTGGTCTCCCGCGCGATAGACAAACGTATCGATAAAGCTCTTTGCCTTGTACTTATCTTCGCGGGGAACCACGGTGAACAAGACTTCCCGGGTCGGCCGGGCCACGGCGAAATTGCCGGCGCGGCGCAGGACTTGATACGTAACTAAGATTGCGATCGTTGGCGCCAGCGCAAGCGTGGCAAAGCCGAGCACGCTCAAGACGGGCAACAACACGAGAGCGATGGCGACTCCGAGCGCCCGGAGAATGTGGCTCGTCAGAAAAATCTGCGTCACCAACGTGAGAGCGTTGACGAGGAGATCGATTTGAGCGAAAAAAGCGGTCCGCGCCGCCCGGTCGGCGAAGCTGCCGCGCGCGATTTCCGCCTGCGGAAAGTAAAGAAAAGTAGACGTGATCGTGAAAAGGAGCACATAGGCGCTGACGTTGAGAAGATAAACGGATTTGAATACGTGCGTCAAACCCGCCAGCGCGTTGCCGCCGATGGCCTTCTCCTCGTCCCGCGCCGCACGGCGCAGTTGCAATGTTTCGCTCAGGCGTGAGAGACGCCGCACGCTGAACACCGCCACTTCGAGAAGAGCCGCCGACCCCAGTAGCAGGTAACTCGGCCCGACTTGCGCGAGAGTCGCCGTCACGGTCGATCCCAGAATGCCCCCC
>JBOHVR010000378.1:0-3998 GCA_050735755.1 Binatia bacterium | reverse complement strand
CAAGAAGATTGTGGCCAAAATCAACGACGAGGTGCCCGAGTTGCTGATCGGATTTACGCCGCGCTTTTTTGCCACCCGTGATTTTGTCAAAGGCTTCACCACGAACAACGAGGGCGATTTCCGCTGGTGGGGCGGCGGGATGAATTACGTCTGGTTAGACAAATAAACGAGGCAAGATCTCTTATGCCGATCTATGGACTGGTCGCTTTTCTCTTGATTTTTTCCCATCCGCTATCATCGGCGGCGCAGGAGTATCTGTCCCTTGGCAGCCGTGAAGAAATCGTGGCCAAGGCCAGAGCAGAAGGCAAGCTTCGGGCGCTCAGCTCCATGGGCCCGGATACGTTCAACCGGCTGAAAAAGGCGTTCATGGAGAAATACCCGTTCATCGATACGTACGTCGAAGAGATGACGGGAGAGGATGCCAATCAACGTTTTTTGTTAGAGCTCAAGGCCGGTCAGGGGCGCGATTGGGACGTTCTCAATCTCAGCACCGATGCGTACAACGAGTTCCTGCCCTACGCCAAAAAAGTCGACATTCTGGGGATGGCCCGCAAAGGCGTCCTCGCCATCCCCCTGCAGATGATCGACCCTAGGAATCGAAACGTAGTGGCCGAAGGCAGCACCGTCAGCACAATGGTTTACAACAAGCGGCTGCTCCCCCCTGCGCGAGCCCCAGCGAGCTGGGAGGATTTCCTGAAGCCGGAATTCAAGGGAAAGAAATTCTTGGTGGATATTCGCTCCGCAGAGCTCGCCACCTTGGCCGCGAGCCTCGGTATAGAATGGGCGTTGAATTATGCCCGCAAAATCAAGGAGCAGGACCCCATCTGGGTGCGAGGTCGGGCCGGAGCGGTCAATGCCATGATTAATGGAGAGTATGCCTTATTTCTCACTTCGCATTATCACTCCTGTGTCCGAAGAGGCGAAAGGGATCCGACGAAATCTTTGGTTTGCCAAATTATCGAGCCGGTTCCGGTCCGCATTGTGGAGCCCGACGCCGTAGCGAATAACGCGCCCCATCCGCACGCGGCTCTCCTTTGGCTCGAGTTCGTCGCGAGCCCCGCCGCCCAAAAAATCATTGACGAACACCAGCCGCTCAAGTCTTCTATCTACGCGCCGGGCTCCGAACTGGAGAAAGTCATAAAAGGCAGGAAGGTTGCGATGCTGGATTGGGAAAATTTCCACAACGCCGAGCCGTGGATGAAACGCATCTATGAGGCGTTTGGGTTTCCCCAGGCACAAAGGGTACGGTGAAACGAAACACCTCATTGCGGCACGATTAGGATTCGTTTCCCAGCCGCAAAACAAAGGAGGAGGCACATGGCACAAACAGATACGGTCGCTGCACGAGCTGAGAGGCTGCGCCAGGCGGAAGCTTACAAATCTCCTTTGAGGCCTTTGGTTTCCCCAAAGCCGAGTCACGGAGGTGATAAAACTCAAGCGACAACGACGACTTGAATTACGTGAGAGAGCGAGATCCCTTGTTTCTTGTCCTCAGGTCAGAGAAAAAGGATTCCAACAATTGCGCGGATTCCTCCGCCAAAGTACCCCCATGCGCTTCAACTTGATGATTTAGCCGCGCATCTTCACCAATCCTATAGAGCGATTGGACCGCTCCCCCCTTGGCATCCAAACAACCAAAAACGAGGCGAGGTATACGGGCTTGTAAAATCGCTCCAACGCACATCACACAGGGCTCCAGCGTTACGTAGAGCGTGCATTGAGTGAGACGCCAACTCCTTATATGATTGCACGCTTCTCTGATTGCCAGGATTTCGGCGTGCGCCGTCGCATCCTCTAAAGTCTCGCGCTGATTATAACCCCGCCCGATGACTCCACCTCGGGTCACAACTACTGCTCCCACAGGGACTTCACCAAGCCGGGCTGCTGACCTCGCCTCCTCCACGGCCAGCTTCATAAATCGGCCATCCAAGGCGCTGGGATCCGCGGCGCTGCCTTGTCCTATGGTCGTACTCTTGCTCAAGCCGATGCTTTCCCGGTTGACACCCGGATGATAATTTTAGACGCACCTGGAACGGCAGGAAGTAAAATCGTTTGGTGCCGCGCACAGCCTGAAGTCAAGGGTACATGTATTCAATCGGCGGAGACTCGAAAGCGGTAACAACTTTAGCGACTCCGGGGACAGCCTCCGCGATCTGCGTTATTTCTTGCTCGAACTCGGGATACGTGAGAATGCCGGATATGCGCACCTCTCCTTTGTCGGCTCGTACATTGACGTTTAGATTCCGAGTCTTGGGCGAGGTAATCAGCGCTGCCTGAACTCTCGAGGCAAGCGCGAGGTCCTGAAAAGCCTGCTCGGATTCCGCTGTCGGCTGGAAGTCCGGCTGCTGCACCGCCTCCACGATCAATCGCGACGCGGTTTCCAGACTCATGCGCGCGACATTCAGGACCAAGTCATAACGGCTCGGATCGCGCCAATCGGCGCCAAATACGGCCTGCAGCCTGCGGGTACGCGCCTTATCGACCTGATCAATGTAGATGCGGGCAGCGTCTTCACTGATTTTCTGTCGCTCTCGAACCTGATCTATCCTATATTCTAATGGCGCTGTTAGCTGGACCTTTAGGACATGACGGACGCCGTGCAGCAGCTCGTGCCCGGCGTGGCCGTGATAGACGATGTTTCCGCCCTGCACGACCTCGCACATCGCCGCCTGGAGCACGATACGGTAAAGCCGCAGGCTCTCGAGCCAGCGCTCCCACCAATGGGGTTTTGTTTCCAAAACTTCTGTGAACTTGGCTTCCGGAATCCCATAACGCCTGCTCGCTTCCGAAAGGACCTCACGGCTTATACAGCGATAATCTAACGTGGCAGCGACCTTCTCCGCCACTTCAGGACCGCCGCTATAAGCTCCCCGAGAAATCGTGATAACAGCCATGATGACCCCCTTTTTAGCGCACATCAAATTTGAGGTCTTTTTGTTAACCCCAAACTGAATCGATTGCTAAACATCATGTGCTCTCTGCGTGGCAACCCACTTTCCACGCTCCCCACCTTCTTTGTCATGGAATGCGAACTCCAGGTTTGGTCGCGTCCTCAGGCTTAAGTCACCGAGTCCCGATCCAGTCGCAAGCGTTCGAGACCCGAGTTTGCCCGCTGTCGCCAGACGTATGTTGGCGCGCGCTTGATTACTGGCCCTTCGCGGTACGCTCACCTAATCAAAGGCCGCCTTTTCCTTCCCCAAAGTATTTGCCCTCTATGACTACTGCCCCCTCCGATCCAACCCGCGTGCGTGGTCTGAAGTTAACTCGGCTGTTCTCGCTCTTTGCGTTGGGATCCCTTGCCGTGAGGTGAAGAATAACGAGCGGCGTCGTCCCGCTGCTCTCGAACCAATAGGGAGTTCCCCGTTTCAGCAACAGACCCTGATTTTTTTTCACGTTAGCCGCGACCTTGTCATTTCCCCCCGGCCCCGCCCCATAAAAGGTGGCTTCGCCATCGAGGACAATCCAGATGGAATCGGTGTGCGGGTGGGAATGCATGTTGGTCTCCCCGCCCTCGGCAGCAACCTGCACGGACGCCCCTATGAGATCGGTGCGCGCCAACCTCTGTGACTTCTTCCCTTTGGAAACCATCTGAGGCTTGATTTCAAACAACTCGAAGCCTGCTAAATTTTCCATGAACTCCGTGACCTCCTTAGAAATTATTGTTTACTATCTACCATTATTTGTCCGCGTTTGGAAAGCCAAAAGCCTCGACGATTCTCTTGTACTGTTCCGCAGTCTTCTCATAGGTATCGAAGCTATTGTGCGAGATTTTCTTCCCTCGTCATGGCTTTTTGCGTTGCAAAACAGAGGACCTGAGTGAGATACCGCGCTGCTAAGAAAGTTAACACTTCAAGAAAAGAGAAATACCCGTGAAATATCGAAGAGTTAGCATATCGTACTGAAGTCTTACATTGTCTCAATGATAAATTTCTTAACAGTTGTGCAGGAGGCGGTTCCAACTTATCGTTTAAAATTCACTAGTTGCGTTAGGTATAGAG
>JBOHVR010000377.1:0-6387 GCA_050735755.1 Binatia bacterium | reverse complement strand
GCTTCGTCCACCTGCCGGCGCACCGAGTCCGAATGAATGCGGAAGAGGAAACTCTCAGCTCCGAAGTACAGAGAATCCTGTCGAGCAATCCCGGTTCCCCGCCCGATTTAAAGCAGATCGAGAAGGATCTCGCCTCCGGCCGCGCCAAGCTTGCCGAAGTCGTCCGCGTGTTGGAGCGAGAGGGAAAAATCGTGCGCGTGACCACGGACCTAGCCTTTGTGAGCAGTTACATTGACAAGATTAGGGTCGATCTATACAAGCACCTCTCGTCCCACGGGGAGGTCACTGCGGCAGCCTTTCGCGATCTGATCGGCTCCAGTCGTAAGTACGCCATCGGCCTGCTTGAATATTTCGACCGTACCGGTGTCACCACTAGAGTGGGCGATATTCGCAGATTGCGCGCGCCGTTGTCGCCGGGTTCAAGCGAGATCTCTGAAGCGCGCCGGACCATCGGAAAATAATTCATAAAAGTGAAAGAGGTGAAGCGTTAGGTGAGCAATAAGAAGATTCGACTGACGCGCGAGGTCGCCGCCGGCGGTTGAGCTGCAAAGCTCGGCCCCGCCGACCTTGCGCAAGTATTGCACAGTCTACCGAAATTTGACCATCCCGACTTGATTGTCGGAACCGAAACTTCCGACGACGCAGGGGTGTTTCGTTTGCGACCGGATCTGGCGGTGGTCAATACCGTGGACTTCTTCACGCCGATTGTCGATGAGCCTTACGTGTTCGGTCAAATCGCGGGCGCCAATGCTCTGAGCGATGTCTACGCGATGGGCGGAGAACCTAAGACAGCCCTCAACATCGTTTGCTTCCCCAAAGGGAAAATGGACATTGAAGTCTTGGGTGAAGTCCTGAAAGGCGGAGCCGATAAAGTCAAGGAAGCGGGCGTGGTTATTGTCGGCGGCCATAGCATCATCGACGAGGAGATCAAGTATGGAATGGCAATCACCGGCGTGGTCCGGCCGGACCGGGTCATTCGCAACGTGGGCGTTCAGGCGGGAGATGCCCTCATTCTTACCAAGGCTCTGGGAACCGGGATCATCACCACGGCGCTGAAGCGCGGCAAAGCATCGAAAGAGAGCATTGATGCCGCGATTGATTCCATGATCACACTGAACAAAGTCGCTTCCACCGTCATGCGTCATTACCTTGTTCACGCCTGCTCCGACATCACCGGCTACGGCCTTCTGGGCCACGGGCTGGGGATGGCCAGCGGGAGCAGCGTCACGTTGATTTTTGAGTCGGCCAAGTTACCGCTGCTGCCTCGGGCGCGCAGGCTGGCGGAAAAGGGCTATCTCACGGGCGGGTGCAAGCGCAATCGCGACTATCTCAAAGACAAGATCACCATCGAAAAATCGATTCGTGAAGGCTTTGTCGAGGTCGCCTTCGATCCCCAAACATCAGGCGGTCTCTTGATTGCGCTCAATCAAAGGCACGCGCCCAAATTCCTGGAAGAACTGCATGCAAACGGAGTGAAATCCGCTGTTCAAGTCGGCTACGCGAGCCCGCTACAAAAGCCCTGGGTCCGGTTGGTTTGACTCTCTTCTCTTAATTCCACACTCCCTGCTGCTCTGTTTGAGGAAACCTGAATGAGCTTTGACGCCTGGGTCACGGTCATAGTCTTGATTGCTCTGTTCGGGACTCTCGGATTCACGAGCGTGTCCACGGACCTGGCTCTTTTGGCGGGTCTTACGCTTCTTTTTACCTTCGGAGTAATCGATATGAAGGATGCCCTGTCAGGGTTTTCCAACGAGGGCGTCATCACTGTCGGCGTGCTTTACGTTGTGGTCGCCGGCCTGCAGGAATCCGGTGGGCTCGGGATTTTCGCTCCGTATCTATTGGGCAGGCCCAAAACTCTGTGGGGAGCGCAATTGCGAATGATGGCGGCGACCGGAAGCGCGAGCGCCTTCCTCAACAACACGGCGGTGGTGGCGATGGTGCTGCCGGCGGTTTCCGATTGGGCCAAGAAGCTGCGCCTGTCCCCCGCGAAGCTTATGATCCCGTTGAGCTACGCAGCCATCTTTGGCGGTATCTGCACTCTGATCGGGACAAGCACCAACATTGTCGTCAATGGGCTGGTCTTAACGTACGCCAGAGACTACGGCGTGTCCGAACTGGCGTCGGGTCTGGCAATGTTCGAGATTACCAAGATTGGTTTGCCGTTGGGAATTGCAGGCATCGTAAGCGTCGCTTGCTTGGGCCGCTTTTTGCTTCCGGAGAGAAGGCCGCCGATGGAACAGCTGAGCGACCCGCGCGAATACACCGTTGAAATGGTTGTCGAGTCAGGAAGTCCTCTGGTGGGAAAGACGATCGAAGACGCGGGCCTGCGCCACCTCCCCGGCATGTATCTTATGGAGATCGAGCGCGCGGGGGAGCTGATCGTGGCCGTGGATCCCAGCGTCAAGCTCGAAGGAAACGACCGGCTCGTTTTTGTCGGCGTCGTGGAATCCGTCGTGGACCTGCAAAAAATCAGAGGACTGAAGCCGGCGACCGATCAGGTTTTCAAGCTCGATGCGCCCCGTCCTCGACGCTGCCTCATCGAAGCGGTAGTCTCGAACTCTTTTCCCTATCTCGGCAAAAGCATCAGGGAAAGCCATTTTCGCACGATTTATAACGCCGCGGTCATTGCCGTGGCCCGTAACGGCGAGCGCATCCGCAAGAAAATCGGCGACATTGTTCTGGAGCAGGGAGACACTCTGATGCTGGAAGCGCTCCCTTCGTTTGTCGGCCAGCAGCGCAACTCGCGCGATTTTTTCCTGGTCAGCGCGGTCGAAAACTCAAGGCCGCCCCATTTCGAGCGGGCGTGGATATCGGTCGCCATTCTCATCGCTCTCGTCGTGGTCGTCATGATGGAATGGTTGAGCATGCTTCAAGGCGCCATGCTGGCGGCAGGATTGGTTATCGCCACGCGCTGCGTCGGCTGGCAGGCGGCGCGGCGCAGCATCAGTTGGGAGGTGTTGTTGGCGATCGCGGCCTCGTTCGGTATCGGCAAGGCCATTGAGGTAACGGGACTGGCGGAGTTGATGGCGACGAATTTTACCCGTTTGGGCGGCGATACCCCCTGGCCGTCGCTGTTCATCATCTACGCCATGACTTTGCTGCTGACGGAGCTTCTCACCAACAATACCGCCGCTGTCCTGGCGTTTCCTATCGCGACGGCCACTGCGGCCCGGCTTGGAGCCAATCCCATGCCCTTTATCATCTCCGTCATGATAGCCGCATCGTGCGGCTTCGCGACGCCTCTGGGATACCAGACGCATCTGATGGTCTTCGGTCCCGGAGGTTACCGCTTTGCAGACTATCTCCGCATTGGCATCCCTCTCGACATTCTCTTTCTTGTCCTGACGGTAATACTCGTGCCATTCATCTGGCCCTTTGGCGGCTGAACGCCGGATTCGCCGCGCCGGCGGATGGGCGCCGGCGCGGATAACTTCTATAGAACGCAGCCGCAACGAGCGCTCTTGGCGTATACGATCAGCTCGGGCCGCGAACCTTTGCTGGTCTCCAAGAAGCGATCAATGATTCGCGTTACCTCTTGAGGATACGCGGACTGCCAGTGACCGAGGCCGTGAAGCGCGCTCTCCTGGCAGGCAAGTGAGTTAAGGGCGAGGATTTCCGCCATCACTCCCAGAGCGGTATTGCCCATGGTCCTGTGCGAGGCCGTGTCAGGCTTCCCGCCGAGGGGGAATAGGTCCCACCACATGTAGCAGGCCGAGTTCAGCGGCCGAGCGCCTTTTTCGTCGAGGTGCGAGAGGTGAGCCGAGCAGCGAGTCGCGAACACTTGGTCGAAAACCGTTCGAAAAGACTTCAGGCAACGCACCCGCCGCTCCAAGGGCACGGACTCATCGCTTAAAGCGAACATCATGTCGCTGCAGCCGTTGCTCACGAGGTACCAGAATCCCTGGTTGAGCTGCTCGTCGGTATAGGGTGAGATGTGCGGAACGGGATTCTCCAAAAGCGTGATGATATAATCGACCGTGAGATCCGCTGGCCCGTCCCAGAATGGCGCATCGGTGTCGAAATACCACTGCGGGCCGCCGGCCTCGTGATCAAAAATGAAACGCACCCAGTCGGCGAACGAAAGCAATGTGAGACGCTCACCCATGGCTTTTCTCGGCTTTGTGCAGAATAAAGTAGCTGCGCTCTTTTGCCAATCTGCAGAGCAGGTACCAGCCAAGCGCAGATATTCAGCCGCCGGCGAAGGGAGAAATTTTAGGCCAGGGGCCGGCAGAGCGCGTTAACTTATCTTCGGCAGTTTGAGAATTTGTCCGCGCTCAACCTGGTCGTTCAAATTGAGCTGATTCAAGATGGCTAAATCATCGGGTCGCATTTCTCCCGGCACAGACCTCGGAACCAGGACTTGAAATGGCGCCGAGCGCGTGGCCCGTTGTAATTCCAGACGAACGGGCTGCCGGGTCAAAATGCGCGGGTCGTCGAGTTCTGAGAAGCCTTCCATCGTCTGGAGAAACCGGTTGCGGAAGGAAGCGAAGGCCTGGGGGGACGTATAGCCGACAAAGTTGTAGATTCGACCGCGATGTTGGACAAAGTAGGCCATCAATCTTATGACCTGCCCGTTTGCCATTTTGCCGTCCGCAACGACCGCGGTCGAGGGCAGACCGTGCGAACGATTTCCTACGGTTTCGATAACGCGAAGTCCGGATTGGGAAATGAAACGGGAAACCGCTGACTCTAAAGATTGCTCTGCGGTTGAACTAAAGCCCAGGATAGCGCGGTTTTGATTCTCCACCATCATCACCTGGGCCGGTTGATTAATCACTTTAAAGTTTGGCGGCACGGGAAAGCGGAAATGCAATTCGGGATGATAAAAGACGTTCCGCTCGACGAATCCTTGCCGCGGATCCTCTCCCAAAACGATTCCTTCGATCGCGTCGTAGTAGTTTTTTGTGACTGCCGTTCTTGCGGGAGGCGCCGGGAGCAATTCGGCCAAGTCCTTGATGCGCTGGATGCGGTCCCCGGGATTGGGGTGGGTCGAGAGAAAATTCGGCAACCCCTGTCCTTCCTTTTGCGTGATGCGATTGAGCGAACGAAAGAACTCGATGACTTTGCGCGCGTCATACCCGGCTAAAGAGCTATACTCGACGCCTAGTTTGTCGGCCTCCAACTCGTCTTCACGGCTGTAACGGAGGGAGATGACCTGGGCGGCCATGCCGCCCAGGTTTACAATCTGCTGCGCGGAGGCGCCGAACACTTCCTGACCTAGAATCGCGCCGCCGAGAAGCAGTCCTTGCGCTATTTGCTCTTGCCAGGCGCGCCGGGCCGCGTGGCGCGCCGTGATGTGGCCGATCTCATGAGCCAAGATCACGGCCAGTTGGTCTTCGCTATTGAGATGCGCCAGCATTCCCCGGGTCACATAGATGTGCCCGCCGGGGAGCGCCATCGCGTTGACAATCGGGCTATCGAGCACGCCAAAAGTGACCGGCGTGTTACGAAATTGTTCCTCTGCGCCCGGACGCCGCAGATGGCTTTGTGCCAGGACACGCTGCCCGACCTCTGTCACATAGCGCTCCAGCCTAGCATCCCGGTAAATGCCGAACAGAGAGGCAACCTCCCGGTTGGCCTGTTTACCGATCTCTCGTTCTTGTTCCCAGGTAAAACCGACATGCCGCCTTTCTCCCGTGGCGGGAATTGTACCGGTGGCACAGCCGATATAGAGAACGCTGGCTAGGGAGAGGCCGAGGGCACACAGTATCGCGGTTAAATGCGAATTGGCGGCGGGGATTTTTGCCCTGGCCGGTCTAGTTAACGCGGAAGGTATCCCAGTGCGGCGCCCACTTTGGCGCCTTAGCCAGGAGAACTGGCGAGCGCTTTCTCCCAAAAAGGAACAAAAGGTTGGACTCTGGGTTTTAAGATGGGACGGGATGCGAATAGGGGTCATTGGCGTTTCCATCCCAAAGTGTGCTATAACCACCCGTCTGAAATCAACCCAGGGTCAAGGATCTTTTGCCAAGAGCTCTTCGTTCTACCGCTGCCGTTCTAACACTCTTTCTCGCGTGTTTTCTGGCTGCATGCGCGGCCCGGTTGCCTGGTATCCCAACCGTCCGAAACGAAAAACTGCAGCTCTTTGTCGCCGACGAAGCGCTGAGGATCCTAAGGGTTTCGGAAAACGTTCGGAAGGCAGCGCTGTATGAATTCCGTCTTGTCAACTTTCCGCGTCGAGATATTTTGGGCCTAAGCACCGGAAACCGGCAGATTTTTATCAACTACGAACTGACGCGGCTAGCCTACGAAAAGGAAAGCTATCGTTGGTTGTTCAGGCAAACTTTGGCTCATGAGATAGCTCATGATGTGCTGGGCCCGCAGCAAGAAAGTCAGAAGCAGCTCTTCCGTCCTGGTCTGGGCTTAGCCAACAGTGTAACGGGCCAGGAG
>JBOHVR010000376.1:0-15520 GCA_050735755.1 Binatia bacterium | reverse complement strand
CTCTGGGCTATTATCGGAAGGTCAGCGAACAAAACGGACGCCTCGGCGCGGAGGCCAAGCAGAAAATCGCGGCGCTCGAGGCGTTTCAGCAGATTCTCGAATCGCCGCTTCCCGGCAAGGATCCGTTTGCTTACATCCAGGCCCTAGACCAAAAAGTGGCGGCCTGGAATGAATTGGTGCGCAAGTATCAGGGCACGCCCTACGAATTTTTGGCCCGCGTCGAGGAAGAAAGGATTGATCGCGCCAAAGTGACCTTTGTAGAGTTGAACCGCCACCGTATCAAAGACGGAAACGATTTGCTCGTGGTGGGCTACAGCCAACTGATTACGAAGCACCGCCAGAGCAAGAATCACTACCGGCACCTGATCGATTTCGGTGACTTCTACGTGGTCCTGGCGAGGGAATACCTGGCGCAATACGATCCGGAGGGACTCGGTTTTGATTCCAATAGCTTCGATCAACTTGCAAAGTCCGCGCTAAAGCTCTATACGGAGGTTGCGCGCGTGGACGGAATCATTGAAAAAATCGAGGCGCAAGGCAAAATCGACGCGCTGCGTGGTCTAACCGAGAAAGTGAAAAGACTGAACCAGTGAAGCCGAGAACCCGCAGAGCCCTCCTTCCCGTCGCGCTTTTCCTTTTCCTGTCAGCAAATCCGGAGGCGCCCGCCCAAGAAAACGATCTCAGCCGAATCCTTCACCCGCTGCCTGAGTACGACCCGTTCGACAAACCCCCGCCCGCCCCCGAGTTTTTTCCCGACGCCATCGACAAGCGCGCGCGCGAAGCGCTCATCGACAGCCTGACCCACCAGGAGTCCAAACTCGAAGATCACGTGCGCTATTTTCGTGAAAAGGACGCGGAACTGAAACGCAGCCGCGGCACCGTGACAGGCTTAACCGATTATGTCTCCGATCTTTACAGTAACACGATTACCGACCGGCGCGGCTATCTGGAAGCCCAGGAGAAGGCGCTGAGCTCAGCCTCCTCGGCGCAGCAGAAGAAAACTATTGAAGCGCGGCTGCGTAACGATGAACTCAAACGGGCGGAGGAGCTTTCGCAACGCAGCATGTTTAACCGCGTTGGAGGCGTGGTCAACACCTTTCTCAGTTCTGTGGACCTGATCAGCATCGTCTCCGGATCGTATATCGCCGCCGCCGTGGATGCCACCTTGAACCAGGCGTTAAGCCGCTCTCCCTCGATGTCGGAAGAAGACCGCCGCGCGCTCGCTCTGTACCGCGAATACCTCAAGCGCAACCCCGCCGATCCCAAAAACGCCGAAATTTGGAAGCGCGTGGAAACGCTCGAGCGCAAGCAGAAAAGCCTTTTGCTGACACGGGAACTTGAGAAGGCCCAAGAGGCCCTGCGCAAAGGAGACGTCAACGAGGCCGCGTTTCGCTATGAGCTTGCCGCTCTGATAGATCCTCAATCCAAGGAGGCGAAAAGCGGTCTCGAACAGGTCCAGACAGAGCGGCTCAAGCAACAGGAAGCGCGCGAAAACGCTCTCCGGATCGCTCCGGTTCCGGCGCGGGACGCTCAAAGTTCGGAGGATAAGTTAACCACCGATCTGCTCTATGCGTTGGCCCTGCGCCAGCCTGACGCCATCGAGTCGGCTGCCTCGCAGTTGCAAAAGGAGCATGCCGGTAAGCCGCTGGCTGCAGCGGCACAGGATGCTTCGGCCGTCGCCCTGGAAATCCAGGGGAAACATGAGCAGGCAACCAAAATTTTACAAAAGGTCGCCAAGTCCGGCTCGGACACTGAGAGAAAAGGGGCCGAGCTTTTGCTCAAGGACCCCGAATACAACATGTTGGGCTCATTTCAAGACGCGCGCTCGCAGCACAAGCTCGACACCATCAAATTCGTCCTTCTGGGTGAAGACTTCTTGAGAAGAAACCTTCTCATTGGCGCCGCGCCGATGATTACTTATGGCGCCGCCGGCGCCACCACGATGGGCGCCGCCAACGCTATCATCGTCGGAACCAATCTATACGCCGTTTTTACGGCCGACCCGGTTTCATCGCAGGAAATCCTGGACAAAGGCGTAGCCTACGTGCGCAGTCACCCCGACTCCGAGAGCGCCACCGAGGTTTATCGCGTTCTCGCAGAAGCGTATGAAAAGCGCGGAATGCCCGAGCGCGCCCTTGCCTACTACGAGATGGCAGGCCAAGAGTCGCAACAAAAAATAGCCGACCTCAAAGAAAGGGCGGCGCAGGCTCTTCTGGGCGCAGCCGAAAAAAGCCGCGAGCGCGACGCGCGCCAGATGTACCTGCAAGCGACCCTGGATTTTTACCCCGACAGCAAGGCGGCCAAAGAGTCGCTGCGGAAGTTAGCGCAATTATCTAAAGCGGAAAACCAGGGCATCAGGATCACCAAGAAATTTCTCTTGGAAAACCCGGAGCTCTACGGCACGGAAGGGTTGCGCTTGAAGCCGGCGCTGTTCGATCACAACCCCAGCAACATGGAACTGGCCGATACCGGAATCAATCTTCTCGGCAACAGAGAGCTGCTGCTTCACTTTCACACTCCGTGGGGAGTGCAAACGGAAAGCTACATCGTGGACAAGCAACTGACCGACAACTTCAAGCTCGCGCTGCGTAAGAAGAATTACGATCTCGCGCTCCAGGACGTGAATACGCGTCCCGAAGGAAGCGCGGGCGGGTTTAAAAACATGCCGAAGTCGCTGCTGCAAGGCGAATGGGCGGCGAAAAAAGAGCCGCCGGCCGAGGGGACGGACCTGATCTTCCGCCGCGAAGCCGGTTTGCCAGGCAGCGCCTCGCCCCACCATCAGTTCCTCGCGGAAAGTGAAAGGGATCCCCGCGCCGTCAAACTCCCGCCGATGCAGGGAAGCATCTCCGGAAGCGGCTTCGATCTGACCGGTTCTGTACCGGCTGGCCTGTGGGGCGACCGCATCTCTCTGGGCACAGATGAGAAGAGCCCTTACGCCTCTTTGCAACTCCCCATTCCGCTCCTCCAAGGATTTATCCCGGTCGATTTCCTTTTTCAGGGAAGGCCGGGACGCTTAGCCCTCTTTCCGCAAATCCACACGACGAAAGACCAGGCAGAGGACAAAGAACTCTTCCGCTAGAAGGCCATGATCACCCATCCTTAGCAAGGAACTCGAGAAGGAAGAATTCTTCAACGAGATGGCGAAGCAGTACCCACCGAAGTCATAAAAGCCAGACCTGATGGGTATCGGCGCACAGCGCCTCAACCCATCCTACATACTCGTCTCCCCTCTTGCCAAAACCCAATCCAGCAAGCTATACCGACTCGGTTAGAAAGGAGGACACCATGCAGCTTGCCGCAGTGAAACCCAACCAACTCGCAGTGATCAAAGACAATCGTTTCGTCCTCATCAGTGATGCCCTCGCGCAGGAAGGAAATCTCGCCAAGGGGGCGTCCATGATTGACCTTATCGCCGCCTACGACTCCCTCAAGGGTGCCATCGAAAGGGTTGCGAGCAAAGGACCCGGGATTCCATTGGATCCGCAGCAGCTTAGACCGCCCGTAGAGCGGCCTTCCAAAATCTGGGGTGCTGCAGGAAACTATCAAAGAGGCAGCGCGGGCATAGACTCTGCAGCCGGTAGAGGAGCGGCGCGGCAATCGACGCCGGAGGAAATCATTGAGACGACTTTCTTGAAACCGTCTTCAGCCGTCGTCGGACCGGAGGATAACATCGTCATTCCGAAGAACGCCGAAACGATTTTTCCCGAACTGGAGCTCTGCGCGATTATCGGGAAGCAAGTCCGCAATATACCTAAAGAGCAAGCGCTGGATGCAGTGTTCGGTTACACGATCATCCTTGACGTCACCGCGCGCGGTTACGGCGCGAACAAGAGTCTCGTCGCCACCCGCTCTGTGCGCAAAGGGTTCGATACCTTCGCGCCGATCGGCCCATGGACCACAACCAAGGACGAGATTCCCGATCCCCAGAACCTCACGATGCGTTTATGGGTCAATGGAGAACTGAGGCAATCGGCCAGCACTTCCGGCATGATCAACGGCGTTGCGGAACTGGTGAGTTATCTGTCGACGGTCAGTACTTTGTATCCTGGAGACCTGATTGCCACGGGTAACCCCGATTCGCCGGAGTTTCAAAAGAAACTGGCGGCAGGAGACGTACTGAAAGCCGAGATCCAGAGTATCGGAGCCATGAATCTGCACGTGACTCGTCACTAGAACTGTTTTCGCGTTACGGAGCCAGGCATGTCATCTTGCAGAAATCAGCGAAATGCAGAGTCGAAGCGAAGCCTTGAACGTCCGGGTCGTGGGCCACAGCAATCTCAACGGCCACGGCGATGGGGTATACGAGTTTACAACATCGCCAATCCCGTCACCCGAGGCCGGGCGTACTTCATGCAATTGTGTACTTAATAAGGAGCAAAATATCCTCGACCGCATCCTTGTCTAGGCCGTCTATTCCCGCAGCCACAGTCCACTTCTTCAACGGGCTGCCTGGCAATGCAACCTTGCCCTCTCGCAGATTGGTGCTCGGCAGAAGAGTCCAACCGCCATTGACGTTAGCCCCATTGAGGGTTAAGGCCAACCCTGCGGTGTCGATGGGGTCCTTTGCCTTAGGCTTAAGATAGACGGCCAGCTCAGATATCGACAGGTCCTTGTCCTCCCGGTCCTTCAGCTCCTTCAGGAAGTAGGGGAAATGCTGCCAGGTGACTTCAAATTCCGATGACTGAACTGCTCCAACCGTGGGGTTCAATAGCCGATGAAAAGCATTCGGGAAGTCATGCCTCAGGCTGAACAAGCGATACAGGCCGGCGGTAGCAGCTACGTTCTGGAACGCGCTAACAAGTTGATTTTCTATTGTGGTTCTGAAAGTTCCGTCATCCTTGGCCGTGTAGCTGATATGAACGATGACGTCTGAGATGGTGTCGTAGTCAAAGAGACGAATTCTTGAGGGCAACTCCAGTTTCCATTGGCTGATCGCCCCAGCTCCTTCAAAAGGCAAATATCTTTCGTCTCTGAAATTTAACTCAAACATGCCGGCATCGTTCTGAGCAGAGCTGGTTGAGATAGAGGTTCCTTGAGCGATCCCCAGTTTGTCGTTATCGCTCAAAGGGTTCGTAGTAAGATTGTCAGACTTGCGCAACCAACTATTCAAAAGAGTCAGCTTGGCGCTGACATTGCTGTAAGGCCCGGTGACACACGGAATGGTAACTCGGACCGATTTAGTGACGCGTTTGTATTGGCCGGGATAGAAGAGATCGAACAAGACTTCATCGATCTTGAATTCACAACTACCGGTTTCTCTGAGCGCGACCAGAGCCGGGGGATTCAACAGCGCAAGAGAAAATGACTGGGTGACTTCGTAATCTCGTTTGTGCTGCTCGAGATAGGTTTTTTCCATTCGTTGGAGCTGCAGGAGTAATCGTTCTCCCGCCAGCAGGCCTGCGCGATCGAACTGCCAGTTGTCACCGGCGATAAAGATGCTGTCGTCGTCTCGCTCAAATTGATACGTCCGCTCCGCCATCCTGGCCAAGTCATACGCCACGTTGTAAGCTTCTCGGTATAGACGGGTGAGCTTGGTCGAGAGGTAGTCGTACAGCCCCAGGTTCGTGAACTTGCCCCGGTAGAACTCAAATAGCTCCTCGGCCTGCTCAATGTTTTTCTCGTGGATCTCCAGATCTTTCTGGGCGATCAGTTGGCGTATCTCAGCGGCCAGACGTTGCTGTTCTGCTTGCTTGAGTTCTTGTTGGGCCAATAGTAGCTGCTGCTCCCATTCTTCCTCGCGTCGCTGGAACGAGGCTTCCAGGCCGGCTGAAGCAGAGACCGCGTCACCGATTCTTGACAGGTTTGCGATGAGTTCTGAAAATGATAGTTGACTATCTCCGGTCTCCTTGCCTCCATATGTCAGAGCGAAGGGACTGCCTATTTGAGGCAGTAAATAAGTAATACCTGCTGTCAATCTTAAGGCCGTTTCCCCGGCCAGCAATCCCGTCGCGATATGCTTAGAGAGTTGCTGAGTGATTTCCCAGTCCGTCAGCCCGGCACCGAGGAGATTGTCATAGTAAGTGACGCGATTCTGGACATTGGCCTTGCTTTCGACCGCCGCGATGTACTGGTGCTGCGCATCCATGACCTGTTGTTTCCGGACTTCTTGAGTGAGCCGGAGGACTTCTCTCTCCTGAACGGAGCGCAACAAAGTTAACTCCTCCGTATCTTTTTTCTCCAGAGCGCTGATCAGAGCACTCCCAAAGCTTTGCACGGTTTGCGTGAACTGCTTGGCCTTCTCGATGAGATAGCTGAAGCGGTAGGGGGGCAGCGGCGCGCCGAGAGCTGCAAGGATATCTTCCAGGCTCAGGCCAGCCGCTCTGGCCCGCACCAGCGCCATCGGGTTAATCGGTGGTTGGAAGAGTGCCAATGAGCGACGCACGCCGCTGATATTCAAGCAATTTCGAATCTTGCCGAGGCGGTCCTCCACCTGGTCCCAGTATCTCAATAAGTCATAGTTGGGAGGGACACAAAAAGCGAGCGTGGTTTGCCTTACCAAGTCAATTCCAGGGTCTCGTTTCGTTGCTTCGGCGAGCTCCCACCCCTTTACGGCTTTGTCTAACCTCGCCTTTATATTAACCACATCGCCATAAGGTCGCATCGTGTAGCGCGGTTGGAGCCCGGTTAAATCTATTTCGGTCGCCACCGTTGTCGTGGCCGAAGATGATGATAGTCCGCCAAGACCTATCGCTCCGGCGGAACCTGCAAGGGACGAACCTGAATGGGCTCCGGCCATTCCATACCGGCCGACCGCCGCCGAAACTGTGTTGACCACTCTCCAATTCTCAAGCGTGATGAGAAACTCGGATCCCTCTTCTATTTCCGGGCCAAGCGTTTCGTAGGTCAGATCTTTATCAGGAGCGGTTTCGCATTTTCCCAGTTTCGCGGGACGTTTGCCGAGAATATCTGCTGCCAGCACATAGAGCATCGTCGCCTCGTTGATCGACTCCCTCGTGTCCTGGGCAAAAAGGTGGTCTCCCCAGTCCAGCAAATTATCAATGTACTTCATCACAATCGCTTTTTGATAAGCGTTTAGACGAAGACGCGCGATCGCGTGCGGGTTGAAAGGGTTCTTCTTGTATTGCTCTATCGCCCCCTGATCGGTCAGGATCTCTTTCATCGTCTGGATCGTAAGGTTCCTGAATTCGATGTAGCGCCAGTTTCGATCGGTCGGCTTTTGCGGCTCGGGCGTCTCGCTGGCAGTCGGGTCAAAGATACGCTCGTACCACCATTTGGCCTCTTTGAATTTCTGGTTGGCATTCAGGTGATTGGCGATGAGAAAGGGGACGTGGAAGAAGAGTTCACGGTAGTATTCACCGTAGGCGCCCGTGAAGTTCAAATGGTCGGGATCGTCGATGGGAGGATGGAGCTTATGGCGCTTTCTGAAGCCAATCCCTAGAGGGTCTTCTGTGTGTCGCTGGGTGTCCAGAGAGAGGAAATCAATGAGGCCTCTGTTGAACAGGATCTCGCCCAAAGTGTTTGCGAGCGTCGTGCCCAAACGAACGGTTACCCGGTCAGATTGAAGATCGGCGTATAGACCGTTGCTGGACAGGGCCAAAGGGTGCAGCAAAAAATCCTGCCGCTGGCAAGTGAAGACATAACTTTCTTCGTCGGTTCTATCGGGAATCCGGACACTGTTATGGACCAGGGTGATCGAGGGCCGGAAAACCTCAAAGTCAAAATCATGTGTGAGACCCGTTCTGGTTCCCAGTTCAAAAAGATTCAGATCCGCCTTTCCTTCTGTCCAGGATTCGATTTCCCTGAAGGATAATCTTCCTGTTGAGCTCAATAGGTTTCTGACAAGCTTGATGAATTTCTTTGCCGGCGAGTCCTGGAGTGAGGTGGCCGCGAGGGTGTTGTAAAACAAATCCAGTCTTCCGAAGAACGCATTCGTAACGATCGGCGGCAGGAGCACGGGATTGGGCTGTTGAGTGGCATACTCCAAAGAGAGGTAACCGTCCGGGACATAAGGAAAGGATTTTTTAACCGCGGTAATTCTCTCCTTGCGCAAGTCCTCAAATTCTCTCAATTGAGCGGAGACCTTCTTGTATTCTTCCTTCCGAACTTCATTGGCTTTTTTTTCCGCGTCTTTTATTCTTTGCGCTGCAGCTTTACGTGAGTCGTCAGTTTCCCCCGAGTTATTGAAAATACCTCTTTCGCCATCAATGAGATTCTGTAGTTGTTCCAGAACCGCCTTCGCCTCCTCTGAGAGGAAGTCGTCAAGGTTGAAAGGATTCGGAATCGTAAACCAGCCGCCGAGTTTATTGGGAGGCGACCACTTGTTGTTCTCGTTAAGCGCCGAGTAGTTAAAGTTAAACTCGTACTCATAGCCCTCGAAAAACGATGTGCCGTCCAGCACTCTATTTTGCTCCCTGACGTTGATTTCAACCCAAAAAATATAGAGCTTGCCCAGGTGAACGATGGCCGAGACATGCGGCGCGCTAATCCCGATCTCAATCTTCTCCCAGGGAGTCCAGAGCTTGCCGTCGACCCACTTCCGGTAGAGATATTGCGGCGGGTCTTGTTGAGTGCGCGCGAAAAAATAATAGGTGTTGGCGTCGGGGCTGGAGTCGTTAGCTGACATCCTCGGATGGTAATAGCTACCCGCAATCCTCAAGCGCGCCAGTTCGGCAAGTTGGGCCACATACTTCTTGTAGGCTGTCTCCGCTGATTCCTGGGATATCTTTTCTTGCAGGAGTTCGTCCTCAAGCTCCTTGAAGAGCGGAGACTTATTGTCCCGGAGGTCCGGCTCGATGTAATTCTCAGGATAGAGAAAGACTTTCCGGTTCGCCTCCCATACCCGGTAATTCTTGCGCCACTCCCACTCTTCCCCAGGAATCAGAGCAGGGTCTACTTTGATATCGGGAATGGCCGGATTCAAAACCGGATCGGACTGTTCCAAGTTCAGCAAGCAGCGATGGATATAGAGCTGCAAGCTGGAAACTGCGGCAACGACGCGGGAGACGCGAAAACACCCGCTCATCTCCACGTCAAGCAGGAAGAAAACGTAAAGATCGTGAAGATCCTTGAATTTAAGATCTCTCTGCCGCGCGATGATATAATCGCAGACGGCGTCGCGCTTCTTGACGTTGATTTGATCTTGATACGGCTCAAGCTTTTCCTGACGGACCTTTTCGTCGTCGTACTTTGAGCTAAAAGCCCCAAGGGCCACATCGCGAGCGGCGATCAGCGCATCGAAATTTGCATCGGCAACAAGCTTTTGCAGGGAAAAGCCGTTGACGCCGAGCGTCTGGCACAAATTGACGCATTCTGAAAGATATTCCAACGTCTCAATTGCAACGGCGGGGAACGTGAGAGAACTCGCCAGGGAATCGACGAGGCTCTTGTCTTGCTGCCAAAGACCGGCGAGCGCCGCTACATCGCTTGAAGAAAACGCATGACCCGCTTGATAGCTGTTCAAGACCGCCTGTACTGATGGCTCGGCAGTTTCACTCAAGCCGATTAACTTCTTGTAAAAGGCGAGAGCTTTCAGGTTGTCGAGCGTCAAGTGCTTCAAATCCGCGATGCCCAAGAGTTCCGGCTTTCCACTCAAGTAGGCGACGGTTTCATCCTTAAACTTGAGTTTGCTGAACACTAAAAGCACACGCTCTATCTCACGCATTAGCGCCACTAACGGAATCAGGTCCGAAGGGTTGTCCGGGACCCCGTTGGTAAATGTCGCGGCAAGGGCGCCCTGAATGCCCGCGCCCGCAATATCAGTCGCAGTCCACTTCAAGATTTCGTCCCGGTGACCGGCGGTGAGGTTGAAAGATTGGGAAAGTCGCGTTTTCAATGCGGCGAGTTTGTCTGCTTCCTGTCCGGCCTGAATGTCCAGGATCATTTTTACGGCTGTTTCGAGGTTGGTTGCGTACTTTTGGGCACTATTTTCTTCACCCCTGAGGGTGAAACGAAGCTCGGAAACCGAGAAAGAAGACGACTTAAGCCAATCCGCGAACTTTTTGAGCTTCCGAATCTGCTCCAGGGTGGTGACGACCAAGTTCGCTGGCAGGAAATTTAGGTGAAGCGCCTGAAGGAAGTCCTCGATGCTGAATTTCAGAGCTTTGGCGAGTCTGGCGTGGCGGTAAAGCAGGGAAATCCGGCGGCGATCCAGCGTGGTATCGCCATTGACATCGAAAGGCATTTCATTTTTCAGCAAGTCGAAGAGCAACAGCAGTTCGGTCTCGGAAACGCCCAACCCTGCAAGTACATAAGGAGTTTTCGGGTCAATCTCTTGATCGGCAGGGTTGAGCGTGTTCAATGAGTAGTGATGAAACGGGGCCGAGATTTCGACTTCGAGTGTTACGGGGTCCTTTTCGCCGAATATTTTTTTTAATTCAAAGAGGCGTTCGTACAGTCTTGCATCCGCCTTTCTAGCCGGCGGCTTAGGAAATTCTTTGGAAACCGGCAGCTCATGCACCAGAGGGCACAGCTCTTCGACAGTAAGATTTAGCCTTTCCTTGAAGTCAACGAGCTGCGCAAGGCGCGTCACGGCGTTGCCATCAAGGGTGCCGCCGGCTAGGCCGGCGTCCTTCAGCGCTGTTAGGACCAGATCCAGCTCAGGGATGCTCCAGCCCGTCTTTCTCCATAAGCGAATGAATCGATGGATAAAATCCAGACGAGCAGGGGTGAGTCCCTTCAAGATCTCAGGGAAGTTCTGGAGTTCGTCGGGCAGAGATTGCTTCTCCGCCTTGATGTTTTGCAGGTCGGAGTTAAATCTCAACGCCGGCAATTCATCGAGTTGTTGCCGGTTGATGCCCGCGAGGCGGATGAATTCCTGAAGATCAAAGTCCACAAAAGACGCCGGGTCGGCGAATCGGAACCTGACTCCGGCCGCATCAGGCGTAGTGATAACTCCGAATTCCTCTTTCGAGAGATTCAACCGGGCGCGCCAGATCTTGGCTTCAGGTTCTTTTATAATTCTGCAAACGTCATGAAGGGTAATCCCGAAGTGGGTCAGGTAAAGTCGTATTTCTTCCAGGGGCAGATTGAACGGTAGCCCGAAGGAGATCTTTTGCGCCGCGCTGCTCAATAACCGAAAGATATCGCCTGCGACAACGGTCTTGAGATAGGCCTCGAGGACCTCGTTGACGATGGTCAGGAAAGGTATCTCCGTGTGCGTGTTCTCACAGGTTAGCTGGAGCTTCCACAGATCAGGTCGCCGGTTCTTTAAATAGAGCGGGTGGTTGGTCTGGTTGGGCGTGATAAAAACGGGTTTGGATATGTGCTGCTCGATGAAATACATCAAGTCCACAAAGTATGCCGCCGGGCTTAGAATGGACCGGCACTCTTCGCAATCGCAGAAGTCTTGAGGACCAAACAAATCGTCAAATCCATCAATTTCTCGCAGGTCATTGATAAGCTCTGGAAACAGATTGGAAACGAAGACATCTTTGAAGCCTCCGCGCATGACGTCGCGTAGAGTTTCGAAGTCATGGGAGACGGAAAGAGCGAACTCCTCTGCTCTGGCGTAGATCATGCGCGCCATGCCCAGCGAAAGACCGCTGGCGCCGGCAAATTCGGCCTCGGTTTTTGCAGTGATAGACATGGCGGAATCAAAACCGGCGCTAAGGAGTGTCTCGCGATCGGTCGTAGCATCGGCCAAGTTGAGGACGCGCTGGTAAGCCATGAGCTGCTTCTTGATCCTGGGTCGGTCAGGTATCGCTATATCATTCCAGTTAAGGCCCCCGTTCTTGGAGGATGACAAGTCAACAATCCGTAGATCTAGGTTCGGGTTGTTCTTGGAGAACTTATCGAGGCTTTCCAGCCTGTTCTCAATCGTTTTTTTCTTCTGATTCAGCTCCAGCGCTTTGTCGTTAATCACCTCGGCAACACCAAGATGGTGGTAACTGTTCGCGAACCGGCTCAGCCGCTCCAGATCCTTTTCAAGGGTTTCCCGCTGTTGGGCGCTCACGCCCCGCCAGTCGATTGCGGCGATGCCTCGACCTTCTATCAAACGATTATTGTTTCGTAGCAGCGGTTTGATCGAGTCTAAGAGGCCAACGCCGGCAGTCCGGTTGCCATTAAACAGACGGTTTACAAGGGCCTGCGAGGAGTATGCCATCTCGATGTTGAGCAGAATATTCTCCGCGTAGGTCTGGATCGTTTCACCGGGAGGCAACGGAAGCTTCTCGTTACGAATAAGTTGTTCCCAATCGGATTTTCCCCAACTGATGAAATCCTTTGTGGTTGCTAAATTCCTGTCTTTCAGCGCGGTAATGAACTGAAAATTATCACCGGTGAGCTTCCCGACTTCTATTGCCAGCTGCAGATCATCCTTCTGCTTGGAGTTTAAGATGCCTTGATCAACCATTTCTTTGAGGCTCGCTTCGTCATCCAGGACCGAGTCGTCCTCGAGGAGCTTGGTTGAGGTGGCACTATCCAGACCGGCCAAGGTTGCATATTCCAGAATCTTCGCCTCCCGCAAGCTGGCCCCAAAAAGCGGGTTGTCTTTGACGGGAACACTCAAACGGAGAGAATCTCGAACCTTGATCGATGCCTTGCCCGTCAGACGGGCTTCAATGGCTGCGGCTTCTTTGACCAGAGCCGCGTTCTTTCTGACCGCCGGTAGAATATGTTCCTTGACGACGGCGGAAAAATCCGCATCTGCAAACAGGCGGTAGTCAAGCTTTGCCGTCGACGATGCAACGGCTCGGGCCATGGCGTCACTGGTTAGTCCAACTGCGGCAACGACGTCCTTGCGGAACTGTTCATTGAGCTTGGCGGCGAAGAAATCCGCCTGCGGACGCGGCAATCGGTCAATCTTTTCCAGATTGCCGAACATGACCTCTGGCTGGGTCAAAAATCGCTGCCCCGGCCCGGGCTTGATTGGCGACACAGCAACTTGCGCTGCCTCAACCGCGGCGCTGATTTCCCTAGCGGCCTGTTGATCGACGACCCCGCTTCCGTTCATGCCGCGCTTTTTCTGGAAATCGAGGACTGCTTTTCGGGTCGAGGCGCCGAAGCGGCCGTCCCGGATCTCTTGCGGCGCAATGACGTAACCGAGTTGCTTGAGCTCGTCCTGGAGTAATTTTACGTCCTCGCCTTTCATCTGAAACGACAAATCTCGGCCCTGCAGTTTCATGGCGCTCTCCTTGTTACGGTCCTTCGAACTTCAGTAAATAATGCAACCCGTTCCTCATCGCCTCTTTTTTCCCTTGTTTCCAATCGAGGGCGAGTTCGATCGCGGGGAACGTGGTGCTGCCTGCCAGTCCGAGGACAACGGGAAGCAGCGGCGTTGGGTCCAGGATAAAAGACAGCGTTGTGGCAGCGGCGCCGGCCGCGATGCCGGCCGCTTTGAGCGCGATGCCGCCGCGCTTGCTTTTCAGCCAAGAGTCGCGCGCCTGCTTAACCTTTTCTAGTTCTTCGGCGATCTGAGGGATCATCTTGTGCTCGAGCTCCGATTCAAAGTCGCGGCTCCATGGCGTCTCTTCCATCTGGCGCGCCAGCCAGCCGAAACGGTCGCGGGCATGTTGCAGTTCGGTCGCATGCGCGTGGCGATATTGGAGAATATCTTCCAGCGCGACACGCGCCGAGATCGCAGGAAGCTTCAGTTGCCTGTCCGTGAGCGTGCTAAGCACGAGCAGGTTTTGCCTGGTTGCCCGGTCCTCAAGAATCTGGCTGATGTCCGGAATCTGGCGGGCCCGTTTCATCTTGAGTCTGAGCACCTGGCTATGAAAAAGATCATCCGTCACCGGCGTGGCTTTTGTGTGGAGTAAACCGGCGAAGAGCGCGTGATTGATCATGATGGACTCGCCAAGCGAGAGCGGATAATCCGCGTAACGATACTCGATAATTTGATCCTTGCTCGGCTGGGTCTCGTCATAAATCTTGATTTCCGGTTTCTGCCGGGCGAACCGCGCGGCTTGCTCTATAATCGCCACGGTCTCGGTTTCATCGAAATGTTCATAGGGCTCCCGATCTTGAACCGTATAGCCGGCAAGCCGCCCAGGCAAATCTCCCATCAGCCGTTGCATGGCTTGGTCTTGAGGCTTGCGTGCGGCGTGCTCTTGGTGCTGGGGGTTGTCTCGAATCGCCCGCGGAACTTTTGCCAGCGCGAGCGTCCAGAACTGCGCCTTACCCGATGCCTGACACAGTTGTAGAAATTCCCGGTCCTTTAGATCAGCCTCGATAGCGGCGGCGAGCGCGCTCTCGTATTGCCGCACGATTTCTTCCGGCGCGATTCGCTCGAGGATTCCTTCCCGTTCGAGCAGCCTCACGTCATCCACGACTGTAACCGCACCGATAGTACCGCCACTGGCCTTCTCAGGATCGAGAATGTAAAGCTTGTCGAAATAGAGTGCGGCTGCCTTCAGCAGCGGCGCCTGCTTATCCTGAAACGAGCCATAGGGGTAATAGAAAAGGGCGTGCCGATTCATGGTTTTTCCTGCATATCCTTATTTACTTCGTTGAGTTGGTTATTGCCCTCATCGACGCTCATGGACAGCCTTGCTAGTTGGCAACTGAACCCCACAGCAATTGCAGCGTCCCCGTAAACCCTCTGCTGCTCCATGTTTTCGTCGCAACATCAGTCGCCGTTTCCTCTCCCCTTAAAGCGCGACGGGTGTCTACCACTGCCCAAGTGACCGCACCTGCGGCTGCAGCAATAGCAGCAACGGTCACGGCGGCTGTAGCCGCAGCGCCAGCGGACACTTCGGCCGTGAGTGTTGCAGCTGCTGTCTGTATACCGCTGGCAGCTGAACTTGCGACTGTGCGCGCCAACACGTTTGCCGGTGCGGCTGCCGTGCGCACGGCGCTTACTGCGGACTGAATGTTGTACCGCAGCGCTAAATTGACTCCAGCCAGGGCCGATCCTCCACCTGCGGCCTTCAAAGCATCGTAGGCGTCGATCCCGGGTATCGCCGATCTGACCCCCTGCCAGACCGCTCCTGGCAAAGCCCGCGCGTAAGTTGCGGCACCGGATATGGCTCCGCCCAATAAACCCCTCCCTCCTTGCACAATCCTTCCGGCGGTTGATAAAGGTTCAAACTTTCCTCGAACTCTGAGCCATGCCCCGGAATCTTCTATTTCTACGGTTCCCGGTTGAATTTGTATGCCAACCCTTCTTGCCGCGTAGTTAACATGGCGCCCTATTTTTGTTTGTTCGAAGCGGACACCTTCGCCATTTTGTTTTAATGTCTTGTCTTCAACGATAGTTATGTCGAAGCTTTTAGGCGCGCTGCCGACTCTCGCCGTATATTCTTTAAAATGCTCTGCTCGTATCTGGTTTGCTACTCCTGGCCACTTGTGCGCCACCGCTCCCTCTGACTGTATAGATTCCCCGCTACCAGTACCAAGGAATGTACCGCTCCCAACATTAAATCTGCTGGGGTAGTATCCGAAGTTTCTAAGAGGGTCTTGTCCTGCTGTAGGATGAAACTCTGTGCGTAAGCTCAGAATATTGGTGCGACCACGGGACTCGCGATGAAAGAACTGATGTAGGTGTGTTTTCTCAAAACCCGCAATCTGAATTCCCGTCTGCGCGGGATTGTTTGGATTAAAAGCGTGCAGCTCTACTTGTGTT
>JBOHVR010000375.1:0-3508 GCA_050735755.1 Binatia bacterium | reverse complement strand
CTCCAGGCCCCGAACGCGGCCGCGTGCTCTGGCGCGCCGCGGACATTGCCCGCCAGCGCGCCGACGAGATCGCGCGCACGCTCACGCGCGAGGAAGGCAAGATTCTCAAAGAAGCCAAAGGGGAAGTGCTCAAAGGAATTTCGCTGCTTGAGTTCTATGCGGGGGAGGGTTTCCGCATGCACGGAAAAACCTTGCCATCGGAGGCGCGCGACACTTTCACTTACACGATCCGCCGCCCGCTCGGCGTCGTCGGTTTGATCGCCCCATGGAATTTTCCCTGGGCGATTCCGGTCTGGAAATCGGCGCCGGCGCTGGTCGCGGGCAACGCCGTGGTCTTTAAACCCGCCGAGCTCACGCCGGCGACGGCGTCGCTGTTGGTCGATATCTATGAAGAAGCGGGTTTACCGCCGGGTGTCTTCAATATGATTGTTGGCCCGGGCTCGAGCGTGGGCGAGGCCATTGTGGGCGCCCCCGAGATTCGCGCGGTTTCTTTCACCGGCTCCAACGAGATTGGCGGCGCGCTGTATGTAAAGGCGGCGGCACGCGGCGCCAAAGTCACGTGCGAAATGGGCGGGAAGAACGCGGTGATTGTGATGCCGGATGCGGATCTGGACAAAGCCGCGGTGGCGATTCACGGCGGCGCGTTTGGGTCAACCGGCCAGCGCTGCACGGCAACTTCCCGAGTCATTGCGTTGCCTTCGATCAAAGATCAGCTTTTGGACCGGCTAGTTGAGCAAGCAAAAAAAATTAAGGTCGGCTCGGGGTTGGACGAAACGGTAGATATGGGGCCGGCAGTCGACGAGAAGCAGTGGCGGACAGATATGGATTACATCCGGGTTGGCCGGCAGGAAGGCGCGCGCCTCGTTCTCGGCGGCAACAAACCGGAGCAGCTAGGCAAAGGCTATTTCGTGGCCCCTACGATCTTTGATCAGGTTACGCCCGACATGCTTATCTTCCGCGAGGAAATTTTTGGCCCTGTTTTATCTGTCAGCACAGCAAGCAGTTTGGAAGAGGCGCTGCGGTTTGCCAATTCCGTTCAGTACGGGTTGACTACTTCGATCTTTACGCAAAATGTTGATTGGATTATGCGCTTCGTCGAAGAGGTTGAAGCCGGCATGGTCCACGTGAATGAGGCGACGATCGGGGGCGAGGCTCAGCTTCCGTTCGGCGGCACCAAATCGACCGGTGTCGGCGAGCGCGAGATGGCCGAGGAGGGCTTAAATTTCTTCACCGAGCTCAAGACCGTCTTCCTGAATTATTCCGGCAAAGCGGAGCGGTTGATGATCCGATAAGATTGCTAGCCCTTATGATTTGGTCGTGTCCCGAAAGGGCGCGCCCTGCGTCTGAGGGTAGGGGCAACCCCCTGTGGTTGCCCTCTTCGGCCCATGAAATAATCCGCATTATTCCCAGCCGATCAAATCGTAGCCTTTTTCCCGCAGGCAACGGTTGACGAACTTTTGGTAGACGGGGTCGGGCTGGCGGCTGCGGAATAGGCCGCGCAAAAGACCACGGGTCATGCCCGCCGCCGCCCCTCCGGCCGCCCCGACGGCGGCTCCTCTTCCCGCGTGCCCGAGTACGGCTCCGCCGGCAGCCCCTCCCGCCGCTCCGACCGCCGCCCCACCGCCGGCTCCCACGGCAGCGCTACCGGCAACTTCGCTGGCGTGGCGGTTGCGGGCAAGGTAGTCACCGGCTTGACGCATGCATATATTTACATCCTGATCGGCGGTCGCGGACCCGACTCGTTTGAGGTGATCGTCAGGATAGAGAACGGGTCGCTTCGCCGCGCAGGCGGAAAGAAAAAAAAAGGCAAGCAAAGCTAACAGCGAGTTCCTGCGTGTGTTTTCCATGTCCGGTTAGACGCTGTCAAAAAGGAAGCGTGTACTGGAGAGCGCCCTGATTCAGCGGCACGTCAACGGCCTCGCCCACGCGCAGGAAGATCAATCTAAACTTGGTTACCTCGCGTCTGAGACATTGCTGGACGGCCGCAGAATAAATGCGGGCTTGATGATAATATTCCTGTGCTTTTTGCAAGAGGTCCGGTTTGCTGGCGAACCTGTCCGTTTTGTAATCAGCAAGGTAAAGCCGGTCGTCTTTCTCATAGATCAGATCGATCACCCCTTCCATGATTTGCCCGTTCCACGGCATCAAAAAGGGCACTTCACGCCCGAGGATGCGCGCCGTCGAAAGCTCAGCGAAAGCCTCGCCAGAAAAGAATGCGCGAAAAATTTCCCTTAGTTCTCGTTGCATCATGTCGCTCGTGTTTCCAACCCCTTCTGGGCGCCCGTCCATAAAGGAGGCTAACTTTTCCTCAAAACGGCCAGGGTCAGCAGAAAAATCCCAGCCCTGAAGGAAGCGATGGGCAAGGATTCCAATGAGCGCCGCCTGATCCGAAGCGAGATTGCCCGGCGCTCTGTCCGTTGCGGCTTCTGCAGAGATCGCCGCGCCGCGCTTAAGCAATGTCGGCGTCAAGAAAACAGGAGTTTGCCGGACGGCGTCGTAAGCTTGCTTCCTGCTGTCCCATAGTCGCGCGTAAGATTCCCAATCGTTTTCATCCGTTCTGATCTTGCCGCGCTCAGCCTTTCGCTTCGGGGCCGCCAGCCGTTGCGTCTCAGAGATGTATTCAATCTTGCCTTTGCCGGCGGCAATCGGCCCCGCCTTTCTGCCCGGGGAGAGATTCGTAAGGCAGTCTTGAAGCAGGGAATAAAAGCTCCCGTCGCTCTTCTTCATGGCCTGGGGCGCGCAGGAGATGGTCAGATGCTCGCGGGCGCGCGTCATCGCCACGTAGAAAACCCGTTTCTGCTCTTCTTCTTCCCGCAGCCTCCCCTTCTCAGCCAGAAAGACCCCCTCCAGATTGCAGTAATCTCTGATTCTTAAACCCGTGAGTTTCGTTGACCAATCATATTGAACCCAAATACCTGTTTCTCTCTGGTCCATCGTCCCTCCCGCATCCGCGAGGACCACGACGGGAAACTCCAGCCCTTTCGCCTTGTGCACGCTCAGTATTCTGACCGCGTCGACGTCTTCTTCGGCGAGGGCGCTTTCCCCTTCCTCTTTCAAATCCAGGACTCGTCGCTCCAGGGTGCCAACCACCTCTTTCAAAGTTCCGATGCCCTCGCGTCCCAGCAAGCCGGCTTGCTCGCGGACCTTTTCGAGATTGGCGACCGCCTGTTCGCCGTTAAACGACTGCGAGGTAAGGATTCGGATCGGGATCGTATCGAAGATCAGGTTTACCGCTTCGCCGACGGGCAAAACCCGAGTCGTAGCATGGAGGCGATCGAGGATCTCGTAGAGATCCTTGATGCAATCAAGACTTTTTGCCGTATCACCGGACGCTCGGCGCGCGCTTTGATACTGGAGAAGGCCCTGGCGATGCAGCGCGTAGATCTCGGCGTCAGTGAGGCCGCCGATGGGCGAGCGCAACACGCCTACCAGGGCCGGTTTGTCGTACGGATTCTCGACCGACCGCAACAAATTCACGGCGTCGATCACTTCCTGCGCCGCGTAGAAG
>JBOHVR010000374.1:0-10025 GCA_050735755.1 Binatia bacterium | reverse complement strand
AACGAGAGGAGCACCCCAAAGCTCAAACAATGCATGCTAATTAAATTGACGGATTAGGGGCCTTCCAAGGAACCGAGTTCGACCACCTCGACCCCCTGTGGAATGTTGGGCCGAAAAAGAGAATCCTTTACCTCTACGCCCCTTTGCGGGGACGAAAAACGCACGCGAGTCACGTTCCCCACCGCATCCTGAATACGCACCCACTGGAGCTCGAATTCTTTCATGTCCACCCCAAGTATCAGCTCCCCAACCTGCCCGATCTCGCTCTTCGGCGTGAGTTGAAGTAAGTACACCCCCTTTTCGGAGCCTTTTAACGTGTATTGGAAGTCCCGTTTAAGATTGCCGATCCCCAGCAGAAAGGAGAGCGGCACGTCAGAACGAAACGCGCTGCGCAAGGGTGTTTTGATAACTTGAGCCTGTTCCGGCTGGTACATGTAGAGATGATTTCCATCGGCCGCTACGTATTGCCCTTTGGGCTCGTCATAGCGCCAGAGCATCCGACCGGGACGCTTGAAGTACACTTTTCCCGAGGCCTTAATGGTTTTTCCAAGTGTTTTGATTTCCGTTTCCTGACGAAAGTCAGCAACAAATTCTG
Organism: Binatia bacterium; assembly: GCA_050735755.1. GTDB lineage: Bacteria > Desulfobacterota > Binatia > UBA9968 > UBA9968 > DATMAM01. The sequence goes on along the minus strand of JBOHVR010000374.1, from coordinate 9,430 downwards.
CGGTCGAGTTGACTTTCTTTTGAAGCGCGTCTGCCACCGCATCGGCGTCCTTGGTTTCACCCGCGAACGCAGGAGTCCAAGAGTGCACCCAAACAGCTACGCCTGCCCAAAACCCAATGAGAGAGAAGGACCATCCAACCAGTTTTCTACTCATCAATTTTCCTGCCATAAACCTCCCGTGGCCTCCCCGCTTCCGCGGGCCCCACAATCCCGTCTCTTTCCATCTGTTCGATCATGCGCGCCGCCCGATTGTAACCCACCCTGAGCCTCCTCTGAACCATCGAGATTGACGCCTGCTGACACTCCGTCACCACCTCGACAGCGCGATCGTACATCTCATCATAGTCATTGTCCTCCTCGCCTTTCTCGACTTCCTTTCTCGCTTCGAACACTTCCTCACGGTATTGCGGCCGGGCCTGTTGCTTAATGAAATCGACCACCCTGTGGATCTCCTGATCGGAAATATAAGCGCCATGCACCCGTGTCAGACGCGCGCTTCCCGGAGGAAGAAACAGCATGTCGCCGTCTCCGAGCAAACGCTCCGCCCCAATAGAGTCCAGGATCGTACGCGAATCCACCCGCGAGGTGACTTGAAAGGAAATCCGCGCCGGAAAATTAGCTTTGATCAAACCGGTAATAACGTCCACCGAGGGACGCTGGGTCGCCAAAATCAAGTGAATGCCGGCGGCCCGAGCTTTTTGCGCAAGACGCGTAATGTATTCTTCAACGTCCCTTCCGACACTCATCATTAAATCCGCCAGCTCATCCACGACGATTACAATCCGGGGCAGACGTTCATGAGGGAGATTCTGGTCCGCGCCGCGATTGCCGTTGTTCGGCTCTTTGCCTTGTTGCTCTTCAGTTGCCTCCTCAAGATCAATCGGCTTTCTTGGAGGAAGCTCTTTTTCTTTTTCTAGAATGTGATTGTAGTGATCGATATTTCGTGCGCCCTTCTCCCGCATCATTCGATAGCGCCGGTCCATCTCATCCATGGCCCAGAACAGCGCCGCGGCGGCTTTCTTCGGGTCTGTAACCACGGGCACCAATAAATTAGGAAGATCTTCGTAGACCGTAAGCTCCAGCATTTTCGGATCAATCATGATGAAGTGGACGTCATGCGGGGTCGACTTGAACAGGATACTCAGGATCATGGCGTTGATGGAAATGGATTTTCCCGTTCCCGTAGCGCCGGCGACCAGAAGGTGCGGCATACGGGCAAGGTCGGCAACAAATGGCGCGCCGGAGATTTGTTTTCCCAGTGCCAGAGTTAGACTTGAGTCGGCATTTTGAAAAGAATCGCTTTCAATAATCTGGCGGAGAAAAACCTTCTCCCGTTTTGGGTTGGGAATTTCGATGCCGACGACAGACTCACCTGGAATCGGGGCCAGGATCCGCACGCTCACCGCCCTGAGCGCCATCGAAAGATCGTCGGCCAACGTGACGATCCGCCTGACCTTGACTCCCGCAGCCGGGTTGAATTCATACATCGTGATCACGGGGCCAGGTCTCACCGCAACAACCTCGCCCTCCACGCCAAAGTCGGCCAATTTCTTTTTCAGCACCCGCGCGTTCGCTTCCAACGTATCTTTGTCAATCCTGATTTCTTCTCCATCCCCGGAATCCAGGAGGCTAAGCGATGGAAGGACAAAAGATTTTCCGTCAACGAGGAACTTGAACTCCTCCTGGACCGCCTGAGGCTTCTTGCGGGCTCTTTTTACGGGCTCGTCTTTGCTCTCCTCTTTCAGAATGACCGGCGGCGGTGGACTATGTTCCTTTTGCTCCTTTTTCGTATTTTCTTTTTTCCTTCTCCTTTCCTTCAAGCGCATTTCTACCTGATTGGCACAAGCCCAGAACAACTTCTTCGTTTGCTTTACGGCTCTCTGCGCCGCTTGGAGCGAAGCTGCCAGTGAAATGGGCGTCGCCAGCATCAAGCCCAGCAAAAACAGGGAAAGGCTAATCACATAAGTCCCGACGCGGCCGAACAGGGGCGTTAGGACGGCCCTTTTGGAAAATCCCCCTACGACACCGCCGGCGTCCCAGACTTCGTCAGCTTCAATGAAAACGCTTAACAAAACGGGAACGCTTAGCAATAGAAAGACCGCGTGGCCGGCAAGCCGCGCCGGCGTCACTCTGGGCGCTTCGTGGAAGAGTTGGTAAGCGGCGAGCAAGAGAAAAATAGGCATGAGAAAGGCTGAAAGCCCCACGCCTTGGCGCAGAAAATTCGCCAGATGGTAACCCACAAAACCGTACAGCTCTCTAATGGATCCGGCAGCGCTGTACGGCGGTCTGTCCGCGGGATGATAAGAGACGAGGCTCAGAATGAGAAGCACAGCGAAGGAAAAAACCACTACCGCCCAGATCTCATGACTGAGTCTTGTTCCTCTTTGCATCTGCAGGCTCGAATTAACCGCCCGGAAATTTACGTCCAAGAATTGTCGCAGCAGAACAGAAAGATCAACGCTACATCTCCAAAATCAGGGGAAGCACTACGGGACGGCGCTCCAGAGTGTCATAAAAATAACGCCGCAGCGCTTTGCGCACTTCCTCTTGCATCTCGACCGGGTCCGTTCTCGTCTCTCGGTTTACCCCTTTGATCGTTTGGAGAACCACACGCTTTGCCTGTTCCAAAACTTCTTCTCCCTCCTCGGAACGGATAAAGCCGCGCGAGATCAGATCGGGTCCTGCCACCAACTCTCCGCTCTGCTGATGGATCGCCATCACCGCGAGCACCATGCCATCCTCGGAGAGGTGGCGCCGGTCGCGAATCACCACATCTTCAACGTCGCCGACGCCTTTGCCATCGACAAATACCCGGCCGGCCGGTACCGCCTCCGCCTTCCGCGCCTCCTTCGAATTGAGCTCCAACACCTCTCCATCTTCGAGGAGAAAACAGTTGTGAGCGGCGATGCCCGTACTCTGCGCAAGGTTAATATGCTTCAGGAGGTTGCGATACTCGCCGTGGATCGGCACAAAGTAGCGCGGCTGCGTCAACTGGATCATGGTTTTCAGCTCTTCCTGGCTGGCGTGACCCGACACGTGAATCTCCGAGACCTTTTCGTAGTGCACTTCCGCTCCGCGCCGGTAGAGGTGATTAATGAGGTTGCTGATAGTTCTCTCGTTGCCGGGAATGAACCTTGCGGAAAGAACCACGGTGTCGCCCGGCGCGATCTTGATGGACTTGTGGTTATCGAGCGCGACGCGATGCAATACGGAAAGTGGCTCGCCCTGACTGCCCGTTGTCAGAAACGTAATCCTATCGTTGGCGAGCGCCTGCCAGCGCTCGGATTCAGTCATCACATCCGCGGGAAGCTCCAAATAGCCGAGTTCGGAAGCGATGCGGGCGTTGTTAATCATGCTCCTACCGCTCAGCACGAGCCTGCGGCCAAAACGTGTCGCCAGTTCAGCCACCTGCTGAATTCTGGGGATATTGGAAGAAAAGGTCGCGATGAAAACCCGGCCGCGACTGGCATGAAAGATTTCCTCAAACCCTTTCCCAACCTCGCGCTCCGATCGGGTATAACCGCTTCTTTCCACGTTCGTAGAGTCCGAAAGAAGCAAAAGCACGCCCTTTTCACCGTAAGCGGCGAAACGGCGAAAGTCGAACATCTCGCCGTTCATGGGCGTGTTATCAATTTTGAAATCCCCGGTGTGCATGACGACACCCACGGGCGTCTCGATCGCGAAAGCGAGACACTGAATCAGACTATGCGTCACGCGGACCCCTTCCACTTGGAAAGGGCCAACCCACCACGGGCGGCCGGGAGTGATTTCGCGCAACTCGACTTCCGCTCCAAGATCGTGCTCGAGCAATTTATTGCGCACCAGCCCGAGGGTCAGACGCGTGCCATAAACGGGGACCGGAAGCTGCCGCAGAATGTAAGGCAGCGCCCCAATGTGATCCTCATGCGCGTGGGTGAGAAGGATCCCGTGCAGATTTTTGTTTTTTTCGAGGAGATAGCTCACATCGGGAATCACGTAGTCGATTCCCAATAACTCAGCCCCTGGAAACATCAGACCGCAATCGATGGCGATAGCAGAATCCTTGTACTCCAGCACCATCATATTGAGTCCGAACTCGCCCAACCCGCCCAGGGGAATCAATCTTAGCATTTCCATATGAGACCTTAACCCTGAGCCCGGGCCTCTCCCGAGCGCTTGCCTTCAGTCACGGCATCCAAACTTCGGGCATCGCTGGCGCCGTTGAGGCGGGACAATATGACCGCGCGCACGCGGGTGGATAGCTGTCCCAGATTTTTGAGATCCTGGCGCTCTATGACAATCGGCTCATCGACCACGATTTCTATTTCACCTTTACGAATACGCCAATCTCCCCGCGGCAGAATCTTTCCGGAGCCCACGATGGTTACCGGAACTATCGGAACCTGAGCCATCACCCCAAGGACAAACCCCCCCCGCTTGAAGGGCAAAACCCCGCTAGTCCTGCCGCGCGTTCCTTCCGGGAAAATAACAACGGAAAATCCTTGCGAAATTTTCTCCTTGGCGCGGCGGAGACTCGTCATGGCATGCGCGCGACCGGAACGGTCAATCATGATGTGCTTGGATAGCCTCAGCGCCCAGCCGAAAACGGGAAACCAGGCAAGCTCTTTTTTGGCGATCAAGCGGAGCTGAAATTGCGACAAAGCCTCAACCAAAGCAGGAATGTCTATGTAACTCTGGTGATTGGCTAGGAAAATATACGGACGCCCGGCATCCAAACGCTCCAGACCTTGAACCTTGAGTCGAACCCCGCTGATCTTGAGGATTGCATCCGTCCATAAGCGCGCGAGGCTGTAGGCCCGCCTTCCTTGACGGTCAAACGGCGCTAGAGCGATAACAAAAGGTCCTACAATTAAGGTAAGGAGACTTATCAGGGCCAGCTTAAGGCTATAGGACATTAATGAACGCTGTTTTGCAGAACGGCGAAGTTTCGGAAAACCGGGAGATTAATACTGTTTCATGGTAAACCAGCAAAGGCCAAAATGCAACGAAACCTCGGGCGCCAGTCGCGCGCCAGAATGAAGAATTTTTGGCCGCCAGCGCCGCAAGTTTATGTTGACTAAACCACAAGCAGGCGTTAAGGTCGTGCGTTACGTTTTGACAAGCGGAGGCCTCCATGTCGGTTAACAAGGTCATCCTCATCGGCAATCTGGGAAAAGATCCTGAAGTGCGGTTCACTGCCAACGGCCGAGCCGTCGCGCGATTTCCCATCGCCACGTCCGAGGTTTGGAACGATGCGGATGGTAATCGTCAGGAGCGGACGGAGTGGCACAACATCATCGTCTGGGGCAAGCAGGGGGAAACTTGCGGGCAGTATTTGGCCAAAGGCAGACAGATTTATGTCGAAGGAAGCATTCGCAGCCGTTCTTACGATGACAAGAACGGCATCAAGCGTTACGTAACTGAGATCGTCGCGAGGAATGTTAGATTCTTGGGTGGCGGTGGCGGCACGCGCGTGGCTCCGGAGCTGGGTAGCGACATGCCCGCTGACGCTTCCGGAGAAACCCCGCCTCTAGATGACGACGTCCCTTTCTAGATACGATTCCTTTCAAACAATCCGTTCATGCTGAGCTCGGCGGCCTTGAGCCCTTCGGTTCCGCTCATGATAAACTGCGCCGAAGGATCCAAGCATACCGATGTTGTTTTTCATCAGCAGAACCCTTGTAGTTTGTCTGATCGGACTCAAACAACACGGTTCCTTTGCCCGCCCCGCTCAAATGCGGCGATATTCTTAGCTACCTCAGCAATCAGGCGCTGGCGCGCCTCGCGTGTGGCCCAGGCACAGTGCGGGGTAATCAGCAAGTTTTCCAGTTCCCTAGCCGCTTCGATTAATGGATGATGAAGCGAAGGCGGCTCTTGCGTTAGCACATCGAGCGCAGCGCCGGCCAAATGTCCGCTCCTAAGGGCCTCGATTAGAGCCGTCGTGTCTACCAGAGCGCCGCGCGCGGTATTGATCAGAAACGCTCCGGGCTTCATCAGGTTGAGCGCTCGCGCATCGATCAGATTTTTCGTATCGGCCGTGAGCGGGCAGTGAAGCGTTAGAAAATCGGCTTCGCGGAGCACTTCCTCAAGCGGTAGGCGCCCGGGCGTTAACGGGTCCGTAGTACCGGGCCGGGCAGACAGCCGTATATCTAATCCAAAGCCCCGCGCCATGCTCGCTACGGCCTTGCCGATGTTGCCGTAGCCGATAATACCGAGCGTCTTTGTGGCAAGCTCTACACAGGAATAATCAAGCAGGGTGAAAACGGGACTTTTTTCCCAAGCGCCTTCCCGCACCCGTCTTGCATAAGCGCCGGCGTGGCTGGCCAGCTCCAAGATCAATGCCATCGTAAATTGTGCCACCGATTGGGTGGCATACCCCGGCACGTTGCAAACGCCGATGCCAAGAGAGCGCGCGGCGTCAAGATCCACGTTATCGGTTCCGGTCGCGGCCACCGCGATCAATTTGAGATCCTTGGCCGCGGGATGACGCAAGGTAGCTCTGTCTAGAACGACTTTATTTATAGCTGCAGCCGAGTGCCCCTGCAGGCGTTCGGCGACCGACTCCGGTGGTGAAAACGGGTAAATAGTACACGGCCAGTGCGCAAATGGCTCGAGGGCTGCATCGCCGAACGTCGCCGCGTCGAGCACAACCAACCTGGGGCTATTCTCCATAGGCCAGCACTATCGGTCTTTGAGGGTTGCGATTCAATACCGCCATCGGTTTCGCCGACCGATGCATGTCTGTCCCGGCAATCTTGCCCTTGCATCTATGCCGTCCATGATTATGCTTAAATGCTAAAATGGCTGAAAGAGACTTTTATAAAATCCTCGGTCTGCCGCGCACTGCCTCTAACGACGAGGTTCGCAAGGCTTATCGCAAACTGGCGCGCAAGTATCATCCGGACATCAATCCCGGCAATAAAGACGCCGAAAACAGATTCAAAGATATCTCCGTTGTTTACGAGGTGCTGAGCGACGCCAAGAAACGCAAACTTTATGACGAGTTTGGCGAGGCCGGGCTTGCAAGCGGGTTTGACCCCGAAAAGGCGCGGGCTTACCAACATTGGCAGGATCAATCCGCGTCCACGGGCGGCAATTACTCATTTGATGTGGGTGACCTCGGGGATCTTTTCGGCGATCTCGGCGGCCTCTTTGGTCGTCGAGGCCAAGCGCAGCGCGCAGGTCCCCAGGACGGTCAAGATATTGAGGCTACGCTGGACATTGACTTCTTGGATGCCGTGCGCGGTTTCCAAACTACGCTCAGCCTGCAGCGACCGGTCGCATGTGAGACCTGCCGCGGATCCGGCTCAAAAGGAACAACGACGTGTCCAGTGTGCCACGGCTCCGGGACCCAGTCGACAACTCAAGGTTCGACCCGGCTCCGGCGCACCTGCCAACGTTGCTTCGGCGCGGGCCAGCTTCCCGGAGAGCCTTGCTCGACTTGCGCGGGCAGAGGGAAAGTTCTCCGAACTGAGCGCGTCACCGTGAACATTCCTCCGGGCGCAGAGACCGGTAAGCGGATCCGCGTTCCCGGCAAGGGCGAAGGGGGCTTGCAAGGGGGAGCCGCAGGAGATCTTTATATCGTCCCGCGGATTCGGCCGCATCCTTTGCTCACGCGCTCTGGCCGTGACATCACGATGGATCTTCCCGTAACCGTGGGAGAAGCGGTTCGCGGCGCTACCATTGAGGTGCCCACGCCTGGGGGGCAGGTCAAAGTCAAAGTGCCGGCCGGCGCTCAGAGCGGCCAGCGCCTGCGCATCGCGGGAAAGGGGGTGCAAGGGCATGGAAAGGTACCGGCGGGCGACTTGTATTTGCGGCTCATGATTCATGTGCCCCAAAACAACATTAAGCAGGATGCCCTCGACACCATCGACAGAGCGTACAGCCAAGACATTCGTAAAGACCTTCGTTTATAGGAAGCGAAAGATGGCGCGAAAGTACCTGCGCATCAGCGAAGTGACCGAGATCTGTGGAGTCAACAAGGACTTTGTCCTGCGCCTCGAAAAGGAGAATCTCATTGCTCCGGTCGTGCAACGCAGGCAAAAACTTTATCCGCTGGATCAAGTCGATCGGGTTCGTGTGGCGCACGTCTTGTTTGCCGAGCTGGGAGTCAATCTCGAAGGGATCGAAGTTGCGTTGCACATGCGCGATCAGCTCATTTCGATGCACCGCCGCTTGCATCGAGTCCTGCGCGCGCTCGTGCAAGAGCCGGCCGAAAGATAAAGATGTCGCTCAAGATTTGGGTTGCGGTCAAACCCAACTCTCATAAAGACGAAATTCAGGAGATCGGAGACGGCACCTATCGGGCGCGGGTCAAAGCTCAGCCACGGGAAGGAAAGGCCAACGCGGCCCTCGTACGCGCATTAGCGTTTTATTTTTCGGTTCCCAATTCAGCGGTCAAGATTCTTCGCGGTGAGACCGCCCGGCGAAAACTTGTTGAGATCGGGTGAGAATACTGAGTTCCGAGTTTCGGGGCTCGGGTTTCGAGTTCAACTCGGAACCCCAAACGCGAACGCGAAACTAACTAAAGCATGCCGCGATCGCTGAAGCTAAAGTAGCGGTCTTGGCCGATCACTACGTGATCCAACACGCGCACTCCCATGAGCTCCCCCACTTCCTTGAGCCGGCGGGTAATCTCAACGTCCTCGGGACTGGGAGCCGGGTCCCCGCTGGGATGATTGTGAACAAATATGACCGCAGCAGCCGATTCGCGAATCACCGGATTATAGACTTCCCGCGGGTGGACCAGAGATGCCGTGAGCGATCCCTCGGAGATTTTCACGTCGCGGATCTTGCGGTTCTTGTTGTTGAGAAGAACGACATAGAAATGCTCGCGCTTCTCTTTCTCGAATTGCGCGCCGAAGTGTTGAAAAACATCTTGCGATGAACGCAACGCGACGCCGGCGCTCCATCGGCGGGCTACCATCCGCCGGCCCAATTCCAAGCTGGCCTTCAACTGAGCCGTCTTCGCCGCACCGATTCCCTTAATCACTCCGAAGTCTTTAACCGCCGCTTCATCGATACCTTTGAGGTTGACAAAATGCGCCAGCAGGGCATGCGCGTGATCGAGAGCGCTTTCCCCAGTGCTCCCGTTCCCATTGCGCAAAATGATGGCAATCAACTCTGCGTCGGTCAGAAGACCGGCTCCTTTCTGCAACAGTTTTTCTCGCGGCCGATCTTCTTCCGGCCAATCCTTGATCGTCCGGTAACGTGCCATAGAAACTCCTAAGGCCGCCCTTATAACACAATCCGCATTCTCACTCCAAGACGCGCATCAACAGGCCCTTGAGATACTCTCCTTCAGGATGGTGCAGGCTCACTGGATGGTCCAAGGGGTGACCCAATCTCTTTAAGACCTGGAGCCGGCGCCGCGAGTCGACCGCCGCGCCGAACACGATTTTCTGAAACAGGTCTAAAGCGACGTGCTGGGAACAGCAAAATGTAAAGAGCA
>JBOHVR010000373.1:0-15169 GCA_050735755.1 Binatia bacterium | reverse complement strand
GTTCCAGCATGGCGACCGTAGTCTCCAGAGTATTCAAAGCGACACGGGCGTCTCCGTGCGCCTGTTCGATGAGGAACTGGCGGGCCTCGGGCAGGATCCTCAGGGCCAGCGCGCCCAAACCCTTTTGGTTGCCCTGCAGGGCGCGGTCGGTGATCAGGCCGATTTCCTCTGGGGAAAGAGGATAAAGAGACAGGACCTGGCAGCGCGACAAAAGAGGGCCGATCACCTGAAAAGAAGGGTTCTCGGTGGTCGCCCCGATAAGGATAATCGTACCCTGCTCAACGTGCGGCAAGAAGATATCCTGTTGCGCCTTGTTGAAGTGGTGAATTTCATCGACAAACAAGACTGTAGATTTGCCCAAACGGTACAGGCGCGCGGCGTCGTCGATGATTTTTTTGAGATCTTTAACCCCTGAAGAAACCGCCGAGAAATGAACGCAATGTGCTCCGGTTGCTGTTGCCAGGATTTGCGCCAGGGTAGTCTTACCACACCCCGGCGGCCCCCAAAACAAAAGCGAGTGGAGTTGGCCGGCGTTAATGAGTTCCCGCAGAAGCTTCCCCGGGCCTAGAAGATGCTGTTGCCCCACGAATTCGTCCAGACTCGAGGGACGCATACGTTCTGCCAGTGGTGCCCGTAGGCTACGCGTCCTGGCGGGGATGGGATCGAACAGATCCACTTACCGGCTTTCCTAGTAAATCCGCGCTTCGCGCCCTTTTCGACCTCTGAGGTAATAGAGCTTTGCCCGGCGGACTTTGCCGTGCGCCATAACTTCAATTCTGTCAATGCGAGGAGAATGAACCGGGAAAATTCTTTCCACTCCTACTCCGTACGAGACCTTTCTCACGGTGAAGGTTTCGCGAATGCCCTTTCCGGAGAGGCTGATCACGACCCCTTCAAAAACTTGAGTTCGCTCTTTTTCTCCTTCAACAACTTTGACGTATACGCGCACGGTTTCTCCAGGCCTTAGCGCCGGAGCAGGATTTTTTGCCTGTTCAGCCTCAAGGGTGTCAATGATGTTCATATATCCTCCATTTTGGTCCGCGGTCCCGACCAGCACTGTCGCGGTTCATCCTAGAAGTCGGTCAAAGATAATGGCCGCAGCCGATCGCACGGACAGATGATTGTAGTCAGTTTTTCCCATAATCGGCTCAAGCACGTGATCCGCTTGGGCCAGTAACGACTCGGTCAGTCCCCACCCGGTCCCGAGGAGGAGAAGGAATGGTCCCCGCTCACTTCTTAGCATTTCCTTCAGACCCGCGAAAGAGATCCGACTGCTACCTGGCTTAGCTGAAGTTGCCACCAAGAAAGGCTTCACGCCGCATTCCTGCTCAATGTCCAAGATGGCTTCGTCTAACGTATCTGCGAGCCGCGCCAGCGCCAGCGCCACTTTACGAGTATCGTTGTATTGGCTTCCGTAGCCGTGTTCCCAGTGGTGGATAATCTTGGCCGCAAGCTTCTGCAACCCCTTGACGGAGTGGATGACGTAAAATCCCTTGACTCCGTAGGTACATGCAGAGCGGGCAATGTCGTGGATGTCCATGTTGGTAATGGCTGTAGTCACGACCTTGTGATTCTTGTCATAGACCGGATGATGGATTAGCGCGACGTAGAGCGGGGCGATCTCGGCGAACGCCCTTCTTTCTTCACGCGTCAGAGGGGCTGTGCGCCAGAGATCGGGCCGGCGTTCCAAGGTGAGTTTGAGGCTCATCATCCGCCGCCAGGCCCTGATGCGCGCGTGATCGCCGGACAGGAGCACCTCCGGCACTTTTATACCGCGGTATTCTTCGGGCCGGGTGTACTGCGGATACTCCAAGAGACCGTCAGAAAACGAGTCTTCCTGCGCCGACTTGACGTTGCCGAGGACGCCGGGAATGAGGCGGGCGACGGCATCGATAATCACCAGTGCGGCGGTCTCGCCGCCGCTCAAAGTATAGTCACCGATCGATATTTCCTCATCGACAAAGCTTTTCACTCTTTCATCAACGCCTTCATAACGCCCGCAAATCAGTACCAGGTTTTCCGCGAGCGCAAGTCGTTGAGCCTCCTGCTGCGTGAACACTTTTCCCTGCGGGGTCAGCAAAATGATGCGCGGACAGCTAAGTTTCGCGCGCAGATCTTCGATGGCTTTGATCACGGGCGCGGGCTTCATGACCATCCCCTGGCCGCCGCCGTATGAGTAATCGTCGGTGACACGATGCCGACCACTCGCATAAGTCCTCAGGTCGACGAGCTGGACGGACACTAAACCCTTTTCCTGTGCCTTTTGCAGTATGCTATGGCTAAGGAGGGAGGTAAACATGCCCGGGAACAGAGTAACAACGGTAAAGTTCGCCATGACTTCTCGAAGAGAAGGGAAAAACGAGACGGCTAGAGATCCAGCAATCCAGGCGGTGGGTTGATTACGATCTTGCCTTTAGCGAGATCGACTTTTTCGATGATCTCACCCGCGGCGGGAATCAGATATTCCTTTTCCGAGCCCGTGACCACGTAAAGGTCGCCGCCCTCTTTAGCCCAGATGCGTGCGACCTTTCCGAGCCACTGACCTTGATTGTCAAATACATCGAAGCCCAGGATTTGGTGGCAATAGTACTCACCAGCTTCCAGCGGCCGAAGATCGGTCTCCGCCACCGCGACAATGGAACCAACCCATCGTTTGGCTTCGAGAATGCTGTTTGTGCCGATAAGCTTGAGCAAAAAGTCTTTCTTGAACGCTTTGCAGCCTTCAACAACACAGGTTGCGGTGTCGGTCCCCTTTTGGAGATAAATGGTTTGGACGGAGAAGAGAACATCCGTCCGCGGGTTGTAGGGGTGGAGCTTCAACCATCCCAGGATTCCATGCGTGGTCACCAGCTCTCCCACAGGAATCACAGATCACCACCCTCCTGTTACGCGCGACGGTGAGCTTACTTTTCTTCCACGATCTCCAAGACAACCTTGCGGTTGGCCCTGGAGGCGGCGGCGTTGAGGATCGTCCGAATGGATTTTGCTGTTCTGCCCTGCTTGCCAATAATACGGCCGAGGTCCTCTTTTGCCACCTTGAGTTCTAATACCGAGGCGGTCTCTCCTTGGGTTTCTTTGACTTCTACAGCCTCAGGGTTCGCAACTAGCGACTTCGCGAGATATTGAACGAGCTCTTTCATGAAGGAGGTCACCTCCTGTCGAGAGATTAACAGGCCGTTGACAATGATTTATCTGCTTTGTCACGCTATCCCGCGCTGCATGCCGTTCGTGATGGGATGTCTTGTTCGAGCGGGTTCACTAACATGTGCCACGAAGCATTGCGCTTCTCGCATCGCAAGCCTTTTTGACCGGCCTGGAAGAAAATTCGAAACAACACGGCACTAAGATCCGTCGCCGGCAATTGCTTGGCCGGCCTTCTTCTGCTTCTTCAAAAGATTGCTGACGGTCTGGCTGGGTTGTGCTCCCTGCTTTAGCCATTGATCGATCTTTGCGGAATTGATTTTGACGCCGGAGCTAGATTTGGGATCATAGGTCCCGACTTGCTCAATAAACCGCCCGTCACGGGGCGAGCGCGAGTCGCTGACGACAATACGATAGAACGGCTTCTTCTTTTTGCCAAATCTTTTCAGACGTATTTTTACGCTCATAATTGCTATTTCCTCTCACTGAAATAAGCCGGGCAACCGGCCCAAAAAACGACGGGCGCCCAAACGATTCATCCGCTGCATCATTTTTTTCATTTCCAGGAATTGTTTGATGAGGCGGTTCACCTCGGTCACGGTTGTGCCGCTGCCGCGCGCGATCCGGCGCCGCCGGCTACCGTTTAGAATACCGGGTTGGCGCCTTTCCTCAAGAGTCATGGAATTGATTATGGCATCGACACGCTTGAACTCCGTCTCTGCCTGCACAAGATCGACATTTTGGGTTAGTTTTTTTCCGCCCGGCAGCATCTCCAGAATCTCGCCGATCGATCCCATTTTTGAGATGCTGCGCAGGTGTTCCTGAAAGTCCGCCAGGGAAAACTCTTTTTTGACAAGGTTCTCCAGTCGCAGAGTTTCTTTTTCTTCATAGGCGCTTTGCACCTTTTCAATGAGCGACAGGACGTCCCCCATGCCGAGAATGCGCGATGCCAGTCGATCGGGATAAAAGGGTTCCAACGCGTCCAATTTTTCACCGATGCCGGAAAACAAGATAGGCTTGCCCACGGTCTGACGCATCGACAATGCGGCGCCGCCACGCGCATCGCCGTCGAGCTTTGTCATGATGATGCCGGTCAAATCCAAGAGCTGGTCGAAAGCCTGTGCCTGCTTAACGGCATCCTGTCCAGTCATGGCGTCGGCAACCATGAGAATATGGTGTGGATGTACCACCTCTTTGATGGTTTTGAGTTCCCGCATGAGAGCTTCGTCGATATGCAGCCTGCCCGCAGTATCGAGGATGATGACATCAAAGAACCGGCTGCGGGCTTGCTCAATCGACTGCTGGGCGATGATGACAGGTGAAACTCCGGCCTTTGAATCATGAACGGGCAGGGCAAGCTGCTCGCCCAGACTTTTGAGTTGCTCAATGGCGGCAGGACGCTGCATATCAGCCGGGACAAGATAAGGCGTTCTCTTCTTATCCCGCTTTAGGTACAGGGCCAATTTCCCGGCGGTCGTTGTCTTCCCTGATCCTTGCAATCCCACTAGCATGATAAATAGGGGTGGAGTTCCTTTTAGACTTAATTCGGCTTGGGTCTCTCCCAAAAGGGAGGTTAGTTCGTCTTTAACGATCTTGATGAAATGTTGGTCAGGGGTAAGGGTTTGCAGAACTTCTTGGCCGAGCGCCTTCGTCGTGACCGCGTCAAGGAAAGACTTTACAACCTTAAAGTTGACGTCCGCCTCAAGAAGCGCCAAACGGACCTCGCGCAAGGCCTCCTGGATATTATTGACGCTGATCTTTCCTTGACCCCTAAGCTTCTTAAAGGTCAGTTCCAGTTTCTCGGAGAGGGTTTCGAACATGAGGCGGTGGGGGAAGAAGTTGCGATTTTTTCAGGGAAAAACCTAATTGAGACTAGTATGAAAGTAACGTTGAGTCAAGGTAGGGAGCGACTGAAAAGAGGACCTGGTACGAGACGTCAAAACTCAGAAATTCGAACTAAAGCTCATCGGTTCTCTGAGGATGTCCTGATGCGCAGTCAAGAAGGTCTTCAAAAGTTTGGGAAGAAAGTGACCCGGCCTGCGTCCAAAATCTGGGCAGGCCGGGATTGAGAATAAACTTACATCATTCCCCCCATGCCGCCCATCCCTCCCATTCCTCCCATGCCGCCCATCCCGCCACCTGGAGGCATGGAGGGAATCGCCTTATCCTCCGGGATTTCCGCCACCATAGCCTCCGTCGTCAGTAGTAGAGCGGCCACTGAGGCCGCGTTTTGTAGAGCCGTGCGCACGACCTTGGTTGAATCAATGATCCCCGCTTTAAGCAGGTCCTCGTACTCTTCAGTTGCCGCGTTGAAACCAAAAGCTCCTTTGCCTTCCTTGACTTTCTGCAGCGCAATAGAGCCGTCCACACCGGCGTTACTGGCGATTTTTCTCAGGGGTTCTTCTAAAGTGCGCCTAACAATGGCGACTCCCGCACGCTCCTCTTCCGGAACTTTGAGCTTTTCCAAAGCTGCCGCTGCCCGCAGAAGCGCGACGCCGCCCCCAGGAACGATACCTTCCTCGATCGCGGCGCGAGTCGCGTGCAAGGCATCTTCAACGCGGGCCTTTTTCTCTTTCATCTCGATTTCGGTTGCCGCGCCGACATTGATTACGGCCACGCCGCCCACCAGCTTCGCCAGGCGCTCTTGCAGTTTTTCCCGGTCATAGTCGGACGTGGTTTCATCAATTTGCGCGCGGATCTGTTTTACCCGGCCTTCAATATCACTTTTCTTGCCGGCGCCGTCGATGAGAGTCGTATTGTCCTTGTCAACGACGATTCTTTTGGCTTTGCCCAGATCTTGAAGCGTGACGTTTTCGAGCTTGAATCCCAACTCCTCCGCAATCAGCTTGCCTCCGGTCAGAATCGCGATGTCCTCCAGCATGGCTTTTCGTCTATCGCCAAACCCCGGGGCTTTGACGGCAGCGCAGTGCAGGATGCCGCGGATCTTGTTAACCACCAGCGTCGCCAGCGCTTCCCCCTCGACTTCCTCGGCGATGATCAAAAACGGCCTACCAGTTTTGGCGATCTCTTCCAAAACGGGCAACAGCTCCTTCATGTTGGAGATCTTCTTTTCGTGAATCAGGATGTAGGCGTTTTCCAGCACAGCCTCCATACGCTCAGGGTCGGTCACAAAGTAAGGTGACAGGTAGCCGCGATCGAATTGCATCCCCTCGACGAGTTCCAGAGTCGTCTCCAGGCCTTTGGCCTCCTCTACTGTGATCACGCCTTCCTTTCCGACCTTGTTCATCGCTTCGGCAATGACTTCACCGATGGTTTTGTCGTTGTTGGCCGCAATCGTTCCCACCTGGGCAATTTCTTTGGGATCTTTCGTAGGCTTGGAAAACCCCTTTAGTTCCTCGGCGACGGCCGCAACCGCCTTGTCGATACCGCGTTTGAGTGACATGGGATCATGGCCGGCGACCACCATCTTGAGCCCCTCTGCATAAAGCTGCCGCGCCAAGACGGTCGCTGTCGTGGTGCCGTCACCGGCAACCTCCGAGGTCTTGCTGGCCACCTCCTTGACCATTTGGGCGCCCATATTTTCAAACTTGTCTTCCAACTCGACTTCTTTCGCGACCGTAACACCGTCTTTGGTTACGGTGGGCGCGCCGAATGATTTGTCGAGTACCACGTTGCGCCCTTTCGGTCCCAGGGTAACCGTCACGGCGTCGGCCAGGATGTTCACTCCGCGAAGAATTGCGTCGCGCGCCTCTTGGTCAAACTTTAACATTTTTGCTGCCATTGTATTTCCTCCAAACTGTTACTGTTGAATTTAGTTCTCGATGATTCCGAGGATGTCCTCTTCACGCAGAATCAGGTGTTCCACGCCATCGATATTGATTTCGGTTCCAGAGTACTTGCCGATGAGGACCCGATCGTTAACCTTGACCTCCAATGCGATTAACTTGCCGTTCTCGTCGATTTTTCCCTTGCCAACCCCGACGACCTTTCCCTCTTGAGGCTTTTCTTTCGCCGTGTCGGGAATGATGATCCCCCCTTTGGACTTCTCTTCCTCTTCGATCCTTTTGATAATCACGCGGTCTTGAAGCGGTCTAATCTTCATGCTGCCCCTCCCAAAAGAACTAATTTTCCAATGAAAAAGCAGAGAAATGCGCTGCCGTGGAAAAAGTTACGGTATATCTGTAAGACGAGAGATTTACTCTGTCAAGATCTCTCATGACCTTTCTTTGTGCTTTTTCATCTCCTCGTCACGGTATTTGCGATAGAGAATCTCCCATTCGCGGCTGCCCGGTGGGACGGGCCGAGAGAGCGACCCGATTTTCTGCCGGACGATCTCGTCGAGACTGCTGTCACGGTTAACATAGTCAGTCAAAGTCTTTTTGATCTCACGTAGAGCCGCGGCGTGATTGGGGAAGTCCGCCAAGTTGGCCGCGCGCACGCCGTCCAGAATGAGATGGGCCAGCCGCGCAATACGCGCGTCGGAAAGGGCGCTCACAACACAAACCCCCTTTGCTGGGCCAGTCTTTGCTTAATGAGAAGAAACATTCTGTGCTCATCGACATCTTTCATCGTGCCCTTGTTGGCAGCCACTAAATTGCGCGCTTCTTCCTCAATTTGCTGCTCCTCAGCGAAATTTTTCGCTATAATGTCTTTGACCTTCGATCTGACCGTGGCACTATCCGCCTTGAGAACCAATAGCTCGGCTTTCAGGAGATCTTGAATGAGAAGCTCAGCCAGTTTTTCAATCTGCTCGGGCCGCATCGTCATGGCTGTGGACAACTTGTGGATTACGGTTAGAAACCGTGTGGAAAAAGCGTGCAAAAGCTATCGCCTGGCCTTATTCCTTAGCGGCGGGAGCAGGTCTTGTCAAGTTCAATTGGGGTTTCGGCCATCCGTTCGGAAAGACGGAAATCTTGGCCCAAACCCCGGGAAATTGGGCGCGTTCCAGGGGAACTTAGAGGCATTCGTGGTTTCTTGGCGCAAGGACTTATCCACAGGGGGTAGGTGTCAGCCCGTACCATGCCAAGAGGCGGCTGTGGAGAACTAACGTGAACGTTATAAAACCACGGGCTTTACGCCCGGGAGCGAGGATTGGGGTAGTGGCCACGGCAGGAGCCGTCGACGCTAAGACACTGCAACAAGGAATCGAGGCGATGAGCGCGGCAGGATTCGCTGTGGAGCCCGCTTTGAGCATGACGGAAAAAAAAGGTTACCTTGCTGGGAGTGAAGAATTGCGGGCAAAGACATTGGAAGAGTTCTTCGTCCGGCCCGACATCGACGCTATTGTTTGTGCGCGGGGTGGCTTTGGGTCAATCCAGCTCTTGCCGTTACTCGATGCGAAGCGGCTGCGCTCTCACCCGAAGATCTTCGTGGGTTTTAGCGATGTGACCATTCTGTTGAACTGGCTCTCTCAGGAATGTCGTCTGATGACTTTTCACGGTCCCATGGTGGCCATGGACATGGCTCAGGGGTTGACGGAGTGCACACGGGAATTCTTTTGGCAAACTCTTTTGGGCGAGAAAAAGGGCTGGCAAGTCAAAGTGCCCCAGGCGATTCAAAAGGGAGTCGCGGAGGGTGAACTTGCCGGCGGTTGTCTTTCGCTCCTGGTGACGACTTTGGGCACGCCGTACGAAATTGAGACCAAAGACAAGATCCTCTTCCTCGAAGATGTCGGTGAGAAGCCCTACCGTATTGAGCGGATGCTCACGCATTTAAAAATGGCCGGGAAGCTGGTTGGGGTCAGCGGGTTGATTTTTGGTACATTCACACAATGTGAAGGCGACGGCGACAGACAAGTGACTGAAGTCATCGCGGAATTCTTCAGCAACGCCCCATATCCGGTCGTGGCGGGGTTTCCCGCCGGGCACGGTAAGGAAAATCTGCTTCTGCCGATCGGCGCCAGAATGGCAGTCGATGGTAGCGCGGAGCTCGTTTCCTTATTGGAAACGCCCGTAGAACTTTAGCCTGAAGGTCGTGATCTCGTGCTTGCCTCGTGACACCAAAATGGACTTTGGGACGGTTGAATCCGCCATGCGGGAGGCAATTGAGCGAGGTGTTTTCCCGGGGGCGGTTGTGCTAGTCGCAAAAGGGGGTCGGATTGTCTTCGCGGCAGCCTTCGGGTCCCGCTCTTTGCTCCGGCACCGGCAGCCAATGGAACTCGACAATGTCTTTGACCTCGCCTCTCTGACCAAGCCTTTGGCGACCACGACTGCCATCATGCTCTTGGTGCAGCAGAAGAGATTGTCTTTGGACGAGCCCATTACGAGATATCTACCGTGCCTGGAGGAGGGCGATAAACAGGCCATTACTCTACGTCAAGTCTTGGCCCACTGCTCCGGGCTGCCGGCATGGCGGCCCTATTATCAGGACGTTCTGGAAATGGAAGAAAGGGAAAAGAAGGAATTTGTTGCCACTCTCGCAGCAAGAAACTATGTCTACGATCGAGTACGAAATGAAGGGCTCGATTCCGTTCCGGGTACCCGCGGCATTTACAGTGATCTGGGATTTATCCTTTTGGGTGAAATTGTCGAGACGGTGAGTGGCCAACGGTTAGATCACTTCTGTCAAGAAGTAATCTTTGCGCCAATTAAATTGCAATCCACCTTTTTTGTCGCATTGAACGACCAACAAAAGAAAAGTCAAAAGTTTGTTCCGACCCAACGATGTCCGTGGCGCGGCCGGGTTCTATGTGGCGAAGTCGATGATGATAATGCGTACGTGATGGAAGGAGTCGCCGGCCATGCGGGGCTTTTTTCGTGCGTCAAGGATATCCACCATTTTCTGCTCTATCTCAGGGATTGCTATCGGGGAAGCGGCTCTTTTTTGGATGCCGCGATCGTCCGCGAGTTTTTGTGCCGTGATCGCGCGGTTGAAGGTTGGACGTATGCCCTAGGGTGGGACACGCCGTCAGCGCACAATTCTTCCAGCGGAAAATACTTTTCTCCGTCCAGCGTAGGGCATTTAGGTTTCACCGGGACATCTGTCTGGTGGGACCTGGAGCGGGACTGTTACATTGTCCTATTGACCAATCGGATTCACCCGACGAGGGAGAACGATAAAATCAGGGCCTTTCGCCCATTCATCCACGATCTCATTATGGAAAGACTCGCGCAATGACTGCCGCGCTCGCTCCTGGAAGTCATGTGCATTTTGTCGCGATCTGCGGGGTCGGAATGGCCTCGCTTGCCGGGCTGCTGCAGTCGCAAGGGTATAGAATCACAGGCTCGGATCAGAATGTATATCCACCGATGAGCACCTACCTGGCTGGCTTGGGAATTGAGCTTTCTTCCGGCTATAGCGAGGAGAACATTAGGGGCAGGCCTGATTTGGTCGTGATCGGCAACGCTGTGTCTCGCAACAATCCTGAAGCCCAGGCGGTGATGGAAAGAGGAATCTCTTACCTCTCGCTTCCTCAAGCGCTAAGCCAGTTTCTCATCGGCGCGAAAAGATCCATTGTCGTGGCCGGCACGCACGGAAAGACCACGACTGCCTCACTGATGGCTTGGTCTTTGAGTCAAGCCGGATGGGACCCGAGTTTCTTTATCGGCGGGATTCCCGTTAATTTTCAAAGCGGATTCGGGTCCGGGCAGGGCGAATGGGTGGTGATGGAGGGCGATGAGTACGACACCGCCTTCTTTGACAAGGGACCAAAATTCTTGCACTACAAACCGGAGAAACTCATTCTAACGAGCTTGGAATTCGACCATTCCGACATCTATCGTGACCTGGAGCACCTCAAGGAGTCCTTCCGGAGACTGATCGAGCTTGTCCCCGGCTCGGGAATCTTGATTGTTTCTTCGGAGTATCCCGCCATCAACAAGATTTGTCAGGGCTCCCGGGCACCCGTATTTTACTATGGAACCCCAGGGGCCGACTGGGAAGCAAGGAACTTTAGAATCCTGGGACAGAGATCTCTTTTCGATGTGTTCCATCGCGGCAATTTCGACGGCGCTTTGGGAATTTCGCTAATGGGCCGGCACAACGTCACGAATGCGCTGGCGGTTTACGCCATGGGAAGAGAGTTGGGAATCGAGCGGGCGACCTTGCAAGGAGCCCTGGCGACTTTTGCGGGCGTGAGAAGGCGACAGGAGATCAAAGGAAGCGTCGGTGGGATAACCGTGATCGATGATTTTGCCCATCACCCTACGGCCGTTAGAGAGACAGTGGCGGCCGTGCGCGGCGCCTATGCCGGCCGCAGGCTTTGGGCGATCTTCGAGCCGCGGAGCCACACCAGCAGAAGGAAGATTTTTGCGAGTGAGTTTGCGCAAACCTTGGCCGCCGCGGATTTGGTGGTTGTGGCGGGTCTTTACCAACCGGAAAAAGTGCCGGTGCAAGACCAACTCGTGCCGGAGGAGGTTGTTGCTGAGATCAATCGCTTCAGTGGCAACGGTCGTGCAGTCTATCTCCAAAAAACACCAGACATTGTGGCGCATGTCGGCCAGGAAGCGCGTGCTGGTGATGTTATCTTGGTGATGTCGAACGGCGGTTTTGACGGCGTGCAGGACAAGATTTTGCAGCAACTGAGGGCGAGGTATTCATGATCACAATCGAGGAGTTTAGAAGATTGGAGCTTCTGATAGGGACGGTGAAAAGCGCGGAGGCACACCGTAACGCCGATCGGCTGCTTGTACTCCGTGTCGATTTGGGTTCGGAAGAGAGGCAGATTGTTGCTGGTCTCCGCCGGTCGTATGCGCCGGAGGAGTTGGTAGGGCGCCAGATCGTGATCGTTGCCAATCTGGAGCCGGCGCAGCTCCGCGGCGTGGAAAGCCAGGGAATGCTTCTGGCAGCCAGCGATGGCGATCGCATCGTCGTTTTGAGTCCAGAAAAGGAAGTCAGTGCTGGCTCGAGGGTCTCATAGAGATCTTTTTTGAGCGGGGAGGTTAATTGCCGATGGGTTCACGACATAATGGACGTCCCACTTGCTGTTACGTTGATGCTGCGGCGCTCCGCGCGAATTTCCGTCAGATCCGAAAACAAACCGGAGCGGGCAGCAGAATCCTTTCAGTGGTTAAAGCCAATGCCTACGGGCACGGCGCGGCGGTGGTCGCACAGATTCTGGAGAAGCAGGGCAGTGACGCCTTCGGTGTCGCGACGGTCGAGGAAGGGATGGAGTTGCGCCGGGCAGGAATTCAGGCGCCAGTACTGGTTTTAGCGGGAATCTACGACGGTCAATTAGAGGAAGTAGCAAGAAACCGTTTGACCCCGGTGATCTGCAGCCTTGAAATGTTGCGCGAGATCGAGGCCGCAGCGGTGAAAAACGGCCACACTCTCGACTTCCACCTGAAAGTGGACACAGGAATGGGGCGGATCGGATTGCTTGCCTCTGAAGTTGGATCCTGGCTGCCGGCGCTGAGTGAATTGAAAGCGCTGAGACTCGAGGGCGTCCTCTCACATTTTTCCCAAGCAGAAAGCGTTCAGGGAGAATACACGCAAAATCAACTGGAGTCGTTTCGAGGCCTGCTGGAACGGCTGCGAGGCGCAGGCTATCGACCGCCCCTCGTCCACATGGCGAACAGCGCCGCCGTCATTACCCTTCCCGCAGCTTATTTTTCACTAGTTCGTCCCGGTCTAATGCTTTACGGAGCCTACCCATCGGCCCATATGGCCGCAAACATTGAATTGAAACCCGTTCTCTCGTGGAAGACGAAGATTCTCCAGCTTAAGAAAGTGCCTGAAAGCTCCAGAATCAGCTATGGCGGGACCTTCGTTACGAAGAGAGAAAGCGTGATCGCGACGCTTCCGGTGGGCTACGCGGACGGTTACCACCGTGCCCTGTCCAATCGCGCAGTGGTTCTGATTCAAGGCCATAGAGCTCCCGTTGTCGGCGTCGTGTGCATGGATTTGACTATGGTTGATGTTACCGATATACGAAATGTCAAGCAGGGAGATGAAGTAGTCCTCGTTGGTAAGCAGGATAGCGAGGCTATCTCCGTAGACGAGATGGCTTCCTGGGCAAACACGATCCCTTACGAGATTCTCACCTCCATCGGCGCCAGAGTTCCACGATACTACGAAAACCTTTAATTCAGCATTCGTCAGGAGTTCGTTGTGGGTAAGGTTCAGCGGGCATTGATTAGCGTTTCTAATAAGCAAGGAATTGCCGACTTGGCTGCGCGGCTAGCGCAGCTGGGGGTTGAAATCATCTCAACCGGCGGCACTGCCGCTCTGTTGCGCGAGAAGAAGATCCCCGTCAAAGACGTATCCGAAGTGACAGGTTTTCCGGAAATGATGGACGGCCGCGTCAAAACCTTGCACCCAAAAATTCACGGCGGGCTGCTTGCTCTCAGGGACAATGCGGAACACGTGGCGCAAATGAAGGCCCATGGGATCTTTCCGATTGATCTTGTTGTGGTCAACCTCTATCCTTTCGAAGAGACCGTTAAGAAGCAAGCGCCATTGCCAGAAATCATCGAGCAAATCGATATCGGTGGTCCCTCCATGGTTCGATCGGCGGCCAAAAACCACGCGCACGTGGCCGTGGTTGTAGATCCAGCCGACTATGGCGCCGTGCTTAAGGAACTGAAGGAGAGCCGCGGCGAGATTGCCGCCGAGACCCGCTTCCGTCTGGCCGTTAAGGCCTTTGGGCATACGGCACGTTACGATGCCGCGATCTCGAATTTCTTAAGCTCGCTCGATGCGGAGCGGAAGCCGGGACGATGGAGTGAGACTTTGACAGTCCAATTTACCAAACTGCAAGACCTACGTTACGGGGAGAACCCGCAGCAGCAGGCGGCTTTCTATTCGAGCGGAGACTATCCGGGGGCTTCCGTCGCGTGGGCGCGGCAGATCCAGGGGAAGGAGCTTTCGTTTAACAATATTTTGGACGCAGACGCGGCTTTGAGAGCGGTCCTAGAATTCTCCCAAACCGCCACGGTAGTAATCAAGCATACCAACCCTTGTGGAGTCGCCTTATCTGAAAAGTCGCTTGTCGACTCATTTCGCAAAGCGCGCGCCTCGGATCCGGTCTCAATCTTCGGGGGCGTCATCGCTTTCAACCGCCCCGTAGATGAAGAGACTGCCCAAGAGCTTAAGGACATTTTTTTGGAGATTGTGATTGCGCCGGCGTTCACGCCCGAAGCGAAAGCGGTCCTGTCGTCAGCCAAGCGGCTGCTTAACATTCGCCTTTTGGAAGTGGATATGCAACGGAAAGATTACAGCGGCTATGACCTTCGCCGCGTCAGAGGGGGTGTTTTAGTCCAAGACTGGGATGCTGGGTCCGTGGATGTAGGGAGCTGCAAAGTGGCGACCGACCGCAAACCGACGGATCACGAGTACGAAGCGCTGGACTTTGCCTGGCGCGTTTGCCGCCACGTCAAGTCCAACGCGATTGTGTTTGCCGCGCGCGATCGGGTGCTAGGCGTGGGCGCGGGACAGATGAGCCGCGTAGACTCGGCGAAGCTCGCGGTTTTGCGCGCGCACACCCACGGACTCGAACTCAAAGGGTCGGTTGTAGCCTCAGATGCATTCTATCCGTTTCGTGACGGAGTCGACGAGGCGGCGAAGGCGGGGGCGGCGGCGGTGATTCAACCCGGCGGGTCCATTAAGGATGCCGAGGTTATCGCGGCGGCGAATGAACATGGCATGGCCATGGTCTTCACAGGCGTCAGACATTTTAGGCACTGAGAACAGAGTTCAGAAGCCACGGCCGTTAGCCAGAATGGGGATCATTTCTGCTACCGGCAACTGCATTCTTAATCCTTCTTCCATATGAGAGTCTTGATTGTCGGCTCCGGGGGAAGAGAGCATGCCCTGGTATGGAAAATTCGCCAGAGCTCAGGCGTCACCAAGGTCTATTGCGCTCCCGGCAACGGAGGCATTGGCGAGATTGCCGAGCTGATCGCGATCGCGCCGGACGAGATCGAAAAGCTCTGCGATTTTGCCGCGCACGAGAGGATTGATCTCACTGTAGTCGGCCCCGAGCTCCCACTCACGTTAGGGATCGTGGACCTTTTTGAGGCGCGAGGAATGAAAATCTTCGGTCCCAACCGGGAGGCTGCCCGGCTAGAAGGGAGCAAGGCCTTTGCGAAAGAGCTGTTGGCGGAAAACGGGATCCCGACGGCTCCCTTTC
>JBOHVR010000372.1:0-6351 GCA_050735755.1 Binatia bacterium | reverse complement strand
ATACCAGCGGGATGATAACTTGCGGTGATGGCTTGGGATTTAGAGTCTTTCGCATGAAATTTCATTCCCGGATTCTAAATGTTACGTCGAAGAATAAGTGCCTTCATTTAAGAGGCACTACACTAGTTTCGAGTTTCGAGTCTTCGGTCAGGGCTTATCGATTGTGGCTACGTTTCAGCGCTTTGTGGACATACACGCGTGGCAAAAAGCCCGTCAGCTCGTCTACGAAATTTATAAAATTTCCAACCGGGGTTCCTTTTTCAAGGACTTCCGTTTGCGAGGACAGATTCGCGACGCCGGTATTTCGGTTATGTCGAACATCGCAGAGGGATTTGAGCGGGATGGCAGTGCAGAATTCGTGCAGTTTCTCGCGATCGCCAAAGGCTCTACAGGAGAAGTCATTTCTCAACTCTATGTGGCGCTTGACCAAGGATATATTACTGAAGAGGAGTTTGAAGGTTTGAGCGGCTTGGCCAGGGAGACAGGTCGCATGATTGGCGCCCTGATGGGGTATTTACGGAAGTCCGGCATCAAAGGGACTAAGTTCAAAGCTAACTCGAAATCTAAAATTAGCAACGCGAAACTCAACCCGAAGCATGAGACTCCACACTCCAAGCTGAACTCGAAACCAGAAACTCGAAACTCGAAACTTTAAAGTCCCATGCGCGTCGCAATGTACTACAACAACCAGGATGTTCGCGTCGAAGAGATGCCCGTCCCGATGATCTGCCCGGGCGAACTTCTGGTCCGCATCCACGCGAGCGGCATCTGCGGCTCTGACCTGATGGAATGGTACCGGATCAAAAAAGCCCCGCTCGTTTTAGGCCACGAGATCGCCGGCGAAATTGCCGCCGTGGGAACCGGCGTGGAACGCTTCCACATCGGCGATCGGGTTTTTGTCTCCCACCACGTGCCGTGCATGACCTGCCGCTATTGCCGGCGCGGCCATCATTCCGTCTGTGACACCTTGCGCCGGACCCGCTTCGATCCGGGCGGTTTTTCCGAGTACATCCGCGTGCCGCGCATCAACGTCGAGCTGGGAACATTTTTCCTCCCAGCAGAGCTATCGTTCGAAGAAGGCACGTTCATCGAACCCCTGGGTTGCGTCGTTCGGGGTCAAAGATTTGCCCGCGTGGAGAAAGATCAAACCGTGCTCGTCATCGGCAGCGGGATCTCTGGCCTTCTCCACATCCAGCTCGCGCATGCCAAAGGCGCACGCGTCATCGCGACGGACATTAGCCCTTATCATCTCAGCGCGGCTAAGGAGTTCGGCGCGCACGCAACCCTTCACGCCGGCGACTCCGTGCCCGACAGGGTTAAAGAGCTGAACGACGGCCGGCTCGCCGATCTCGTCATTGTTTGCACCGGCGCGATGACGGGTGTGAGCCAGGCGCTGCAATCGGTTGAGCGGGGCGGCGCGCTGCTTTTCTTCGCTCCGACGGCCGGAGGCGTCACCGTGCCCGTGCCGCTCTTTGACTACTGGCGCAATGAGATTTCCGTTCTCACCACCTACGCCGCAAGCCCTGAGGACATAACCGAATCGATTGAATGGATCCGCAGCCGTCGCGTGAAGGTGCGCGAAATGATCACTCATCGTCTCGGTCTTAACGAAACCGGACAGGGATTCCAGCTCATGACCGGTGGACGCGAATCGATCAAGGTGATCGTTGAGCCGCACCGCGTCTAGACTCGGGACTCAGCCGGGACGCATGCCCATTCGTTTTAGTCGCCCCCCCGGATATCGCCTGTTGACAATCCGCTTCGTCAGAGAGCTTCAATGCCATTTTGAACATTTTTGTCCCATGGCGGCCTTCTCAGGATGTCTTTTGCTCACCAGCTTTTCCTTGTAGTATAGGCCCCAAGGGGATTTCGCTTGTGGCAAAGTGCGCGGCGCCTGGCATGGGCTTTGCACAAATTTTCTTCCCATAGGATCCTGGGTATGTCTACACCGCTCCGCGTTTTGATCGTTGAAGATTCCGAGGATGACGCTCAGTTGTTGGTGCGCGAACTGCGCAAAGCAGACTACGACGTCGCTTTCGAGCGGGTTGATACAGCCGGCAGCCTGACGGCAACGCTGGCAGTCCAACCCTGGGATCTGGTTATTTCTGACTACACCATGCCTGACTTTCGCGGCACCGACGCGCTTGAACTGGTTAAGAAGAGCGGTTTGGACATCCCATTCATTTTTGTGTCCGGCACGATGGGTGAGGACATTGCGGTGGCGGCCATGAAATCCGGCGCCCAGGACTACATCATGAAAGGAAAGCTAAGGCGCTTGGTTCCCGCTGTGGAGCGCGAGCTGCGCGAGGCAGACATCAGGCGCGCCCGGAAGCGCGCCGCGGAACAGGTGCAAAGCGAGCAGGAACGCCTGCGCGCCCTGCACGATATCAACCGGGCGATCACCTCAACGCTGGACTTGCGTGCCATTTTGTACGTTTTATTGGAGGCGATATCGCCTCTCCTGCCGCAGGCTTCCGCGCTAGCGATTAAGTTGGTGAACGAAGAGACGGGAGCGCTCGAGCCGGTTGCCTGCCGCAATATCAACTTGGAAGAGTGGAAAACGGAGCTCCTCAAATCGGATCACAATCTGGAAGCAAAACTGCTCGCCGACGGAACTCCAGTGACGATTGTGAACGTGCAAAACAATCCGCAATCGCCGGAGCGCAGCTTTTTTCGCAAACACGGACTGATCTCTTATATTGGCGTCCCCCTGATCGCGAAAGACAAGCCTATTGGAGTGCTGGCGCTCTATACCAAGCAGGAGCGCTCTTTCAGCGACCAAGAGATTGAATTTCTCACCACCCTTGCAAGCCAGGCAGCCGTGGCGATTCACAACGCTCAACTCTATGAGCAAACCAAAAAGCAGGCAGTCGAGCTCGAAAAGGCCTACCGCGCCAAGGCGGAATTCTTAAGCATCATGTCCCATGAGCTGCGGACTCCGCTCAGCGCGGTGCTCGGCTACACCGACATCCTTTATAACAAGATCGTCGGGGAGGTTAATGCCGAGCAGGAAAGCATCCTGGCGAAAATCATGAGCCGCTCCAATGATCTTTCCACAATGATCAACGGCGTCTTGGAGGTCACCAAACTGGAAGCCGGGGCGATGAAGTTGGAAGAAGATTCGGTCAATCTCGGCACTCTCATGACCGAGCTGAAAAGCGCCTACGATACTCCTCTTGAGAAACCCCTGACCCTGATTTGGCGCTATCCACAGGCTAAGCCGGTGATCAAAACTGATGCCACCAAGCTCAAGCAGATTATCCAGAACCTGATTAACAATGCCATTAAGTTCACCGATAAGGGAACGATCACGATTTTCGCGCGTGTGAGCGGCACAAGGCAACAGCCGGCAGAATCCCAGAGGCCCTTGCGCCTTACGCCTCGAGACTTGGAGGAGTGGGTCGAATTTCGGGTCGAGGATACCGGGATCGGTATCCCGCCAGACAGTCTGCCGCTGATATTTGACATGTTTCGCCAGGTCGACAGCTCGCGCACGCGCACCTACGGAGGCGTGGGGCTGGGTCTTTACATCGTTAAGAAATACACCGATCTTTTGGGCGGGGAACTGACGGTGCACAGCGAGCCCGGCAAGGGCTCAACTTTCGTCGTTTCCCTGCCTTCCCGCGTCTAAAACTTCCGCCGCCGCTGATTACTTCATTGATCACGGAACAACCTCGTTGACCATTTTTGTCATTCCCTGTCACGGGTGACGGGGTTTGGCAACTCTTTTTGCGCCATAACCTTGCCGGACCACGGGGTTACGGTGGTGGCATGGGCCTTGCTCAAAAGACTGCACGGAGGCCCAGTCTAATAATGGATATTAATTCAAGTGACCTTCAGCTAATGAACCTGGCGGATGCCGCTTTGATCCTGCAAGTTTCCAAACGCACCCTTTTACGGATGATCCAACAAAAAGAGCTGCCGGCTTTTAAAGTGGGGGGCCAGTGGCGGTTCCGCCAAGCCCAGTTGAAAAATTGGCTCGACAAAAAGGAAACCGAGGCTGCTCAGGTGAGCGCCGGAGAAGAGGCATGAAGAATCGATTTCACCTCCGCAGGATCTTGCTAGTTTCTGTTTTCGCGCTGTTGATGCCCAGCCAGGTCTCATCCAGGACGATCACGGTGGCCTCCATCGGGAGCCGGCCCGCCAGGCATGGAGTCCTTTGATGAAGCTGGGCAAGCTCGTTGACGCCGAGTTAAAGCACAGATGAAATTCAGCATTCGTACCAAGCTCATCGCGTTCGGCCTCTTCATCGCCCTCCTCGTCGGCGGCGGAATCTCGGTTTATTCAATTTATCTGGGCCGCGAGCGCATCACGAACAATTTTGAAAGAGAGGCGCGCGCTATCGCAGGCTCGGTCGCTCAACACATTGTCGATGACCTTTACTTTCTCAACCTGCGCTCATTGCGCCTGCATTTGGAAACCGCCCGGACTAACCGGGACCTTCTCTACACCGTTGTGACCGACTCCCACGGAGCGGTGCTTTCAGACGGAACAGAGGAGAATGTCAGAAGGGGCGACAAGCTAACCGATGCTTTCAGCACCCGTTCCCTACAAGCAACCGGCTTGATCACTGAATTCGACAAGAACCTTCTCAAGGTCGGCGGCCCAGTCCTCGCACCCGACGGTAAAGTTGTCGGTCATCTCCACTTCGGCTTCACTCTGGAAACGACCGATCAAAACGTGTGGTACTCGATTCGCGCCAGTCTTCTGGTGACGGGAATCTGCCTCATCCTGGGCGCTCTCTTTGCGGTTTTATTTTCGGTTAGCTTCACGCGACCGATACAGTCGATGGTACAGGCGGCAAAAAATATTGGCCAAGGGGATCTGCGCACTCGCGTGCCGCTCACGAGACACGATGAGTTAGGAACCCTTGCGCAGTCGATTAACGACATGGCCACCGCACTTGAGCTGCGAGTTTCAGAACAGGAAGCTCTCAGCGCCATTGCCCTGGCTACCAGCCAGTCGTTTCACCTGGAGCAAATCCTCCAAACCGCTCTGGACAAAGTGTTAGAAGTCACCCGGCGAGAACGGGGATACATTCGACTTAGAAACTCAGCGAGCGGCGAGATCTCGCTCGCGGCCCACCGCGGGATCTCGCAACAACATGTCCACGCTCTCTTGCATCAAAGAACACCCGGCGGCAAATGCGATCAGGCGTTCTCAACGGGCAAAGTCATCGTGGTCAATGAACCCACCGCTTTGAAGGAAAGCAATCGCAGCGATGGAACGCACGCGGCCATTTGGATCCCTTTGAATTCGCGCGATGAAGTGATCGGCGTTCTCAACGTGACCACGGTCCGACCCATCGCTTTCACAGATCGTGAGGTAAACCTTCTCGCAACGATCGGCAGCGTCCTCGGAGTCGCTCTCGAAAACGCCAGACTCTTCAGCGAAACCAATAAGAGCCTCAAGCGAATTCAGAGCCTGCGTGACATCGATCAGGCTGTCACCTCCACGCTCGATCTTCAAAGCGTCCTCGACATATTTCTTCGCAACATCGGTCGGCTTTTTCCTTATTCGATCGCAACCATTAGGTTGTTCAACAAAGACACCAAAATGATCGAATCCGTCGCCTGCTGGAATCTGCCCGCCGAGGAATGGAAAGCCCGAACGTTAGACGGAATTCCGCTGCCCATTAGAGCGGTCCTGGAGGGAAAAGCGCCCGTTTTTACGAAGAACCTTCGATCGGAGGGTGGCGTTGGGGATGCCGAGTTTTTTCAAAAGCACGGAGTTGTGTCTTCTCTCGGTCTACCGTTGATCGCAAAGGGCGAGCCGATCGGTGTTCTTTCTCTTTACACGAAGTTTGAACACAGCTTTACCCATGAGGAAATCGAATTCTGTTTTGCGCTCGCCGGCCAGGCCGCGATGGCCATTCATAATTCCCAGCTCTACGAGCAGACGAAAAATCAGGCCGCGGCATTGGACCGGGCGAACAGGCTGCAAGCCGATTTCACCGCCATGATCGCCCACGACCTGCGTTCTCCCATGCAAAATGTCATCGGCGTCGTTACCATGATGGAGGACGGTGTATTCGGGGCCGTCAACGACAACCAGAGAAAGTGGCTGGGCAAAGTTATTACGACAAGCCACGGCCTGGTTAATCTCGTCAGCGATTTTCTCGACCTTACCAAGATCGAGGCCGGACGTGTCGATCTCGTCAAGGAAGACGTGGACTTTACACAACTCATCGAAATTACGCTAGAAAACCATCTCCTCCTGGCACAGGAAAGGGGCATAACGCTGCGCGCGCAAGCGGATCCTTCGCTCACCCCTGTCTACGCCGACCCGCGCCGGCTCGGACAGGTTCTGAACAATCTGTTGAGCAACGCGATAAAGTTCACCCCGCAGGGA
>JBOHVR010000371.1:0-8641 GCA_050735755.1 Binatia bacterium | reverse complement strand
GCGAAGCAGATCGGCCTGACAATTCCACCTAACGTCCTCGCGCGAGCCGACAGGGTGATCAAGTGAGCCCTAGGTTGGCTGACCTCACGGCGTCCCGAATGTGATGCCAGCCCTAACCTTTTTTGCTACCGGGGTAGCAGATAAGCTATCCCGGCCCGCGAAGGTGGCGCCACCGCGCGGCGCTCCTGTAGAAGACTGCTTATAATTCCGGCGTTTGCGCCACTGCACTTTCGACCCGATAGTGGCATGTCCCTTGCCATCTAGTTATGGGAATGGTCGAAAAAGGACACAGCATGAGCGACAGAATCGTTGTTGCACTCTGCGCCATGCTCTTTGCGCTTTGCCCTCGCGCCGATGCACATCCGCCAACCAGAATCCCCGGTTTATCGTAATGGGCGCACCGTCATGATTTTCAGGGCAATTCAAAATCTACAATCCAGAATCCAAATTCTGGATAATCTCCCGGTCGTTCGTCTTTTCACCGGGCGCCGGGGCGGGCGCCTGGTGCGCCACTATTTCTTCATCTCAGTGGTCTTAATCAGCGGCGGGCTCATTACCAGCGGCGCTGTTGAGATTTATTTCCGCTATCAGGAAAGCCGCGAACACCTCGCCCAGTTGCAGCAAGAAGTGGCCTCCGCAGCCGCATTCAAGATCGAGAGTTTCGTTCAAGAAATTGAGCGCGCTATGAGGGGGGCCACCAAAAGCAGAGAGATCGCCCCGAAAGGACTTGCTTCGGAATACCGCTTCGAGCTTGAAAAACTGCTCCTAATCGCGCCCGCGATAACGGAAGTAGTGGCTATGGATATGAACGGCAACGTGCGCCTAAGAGCATCGCGCCTACGCGCGGTCGCGCTCGCCGGAAAGCAAGACCGGTTATCTTCAGCCGGTTTCACTGTGGCAAAGGACGGCAAATCGTATTTCAGTCCAGTCCATTTTGTCCGCGGGTCTGAACCCTACATGACGATCGCGGTCCCCATTGAACGGTTTGCGGGAGAGGTGATCGGTATTCTTCAGGCTGAGGTAAACCTTAAATATATCGGCGATGTCGTTTCTTCAATTAAGGTCGGCAAGGCCGGCCATGCGTATCTGGTTTCCCGCTCCGGCGATCTCATCGCCCATCCCGACATTAGTCTCGTTTTGCAGCAGCGCAATCTCGCCGAGCTCGCCCAGATTGCAGCGGCATTCCAAGCAAGTTCCGTATCTCGCCGCAGCGCCGCCGTCGTCGCCCGCAATGTGGAAGGCAAAGAAGTATTCACCTCATTTGCCTTGATCCCGAGCCTGGACTGGGCGGTCTTGATCGAACGGCCGCTGGAGGAAGCGTACGAGCCTCTGTATACCTCAATTGTGCGAGCTTCCGGCTTGCTTCTCGTTGGCTTAGCAATGGCGCTGTTGGCGAGCTTGTTTGTCGCGCGCCGGGTAGTCCGGCCCTTGCGGATGCTCCGGGAAGGCGTCGAGCGGATTGCCAGCGGCGACCTCAGCTCGCGGCTGGAGGTTAAAACCGGCGATGAGATCGAGGTGCTTGCGGAAGAGTTCAACAACATGACCGCCCAGCTCCAGGACTCCTATGCGAACTTAGAGAGGAAGGTCGAAGACCGCACACGGGAGCTCACCGAGTCTCTTGAGCAGCAGATGGCGACAAGCCGGATCCTCGGTGTTATCGCTAGCTCACCCACGGAGATCCAACCTGTGCTCGATGCGGTCGCCGAGAACGCCGCTCGCCTTTGCGACGCCCCGAGCGCTGTTATTTTCCGGGTCGAGGGCAATGTGATGCGGCGAGTTGCGGTATCCGGAGAACTCCCAGGCGAACTCACGGGAGAGGAAATAGAGGTAAACCGCAGCAAGATAACTGGCCGGGCCATCACTGACGGGCGAACCATCCACGTCCATGATACGGCGTCAGAGGCCGAAACTGAATTCCCCGAGAATATTCAACAGAAAACCCGTACGGCTTTGGTAACACCTATGCTCCGAAAAGCTGTTCCTGTTGGGGCAATTCTCCTCCGCCGCACCGAAATTCGGCCGTTTACGGAGAAGCAGATCACTCTCCTCAGGACCTTTGCTGATCAGGCGGTGATCGCCATTGAGAACGTCCGGCTATTTCAAGAGTTACAGGATCGCACCCGGGAACTGGTGCGATCGGTCGACGAGCTCAAAGCGCTGGGAGAGGTGGGCCAGGCCGTCAGCTCGACTCTCGATCTGCAGACAGTGCTTACCACGATTGTCGGCCACGCAGTGCAGCTTTCCGGAACCTACGGCGGCGTTATCTACGAATTCGACGATACAGCCCAGGAGTTTAACCTGAGAGCGTCTCACTATATGGAACAACAACTGCTGGACGCGCTTGAAACGACGCCGATTCGCCTTGGAGAAGGCGCTGTCGGACGCGCCGCCGTAACAAGGACGCCCTTTCAAATTGCCGACACCTTAGACGAGCAAGAGTACACGTCAACACGCCTGCGGCCCGTCCTCGCCCAGCTCGGGTATCGATCTCTGCTCACCGTTCCCCTGCTGCGCGAGGAACAGATTATAGGCGGGCTGGTGGTCTGGCGGCGTGAGCCCGGTGGCTTTTCACCCGAAGTCGTCAACCTTCTCCAAACCTTCGCAGCTCAATCCGTGCTGGCGATTCAAAATGCCCGGCTATTTCTAGAGGTCGAGGAAAAAGGCCAGCAACTCGAAGCCGCCAATCGCCACAAGTCGCAATTTCTTGCCAACGTGAGCCACGAGCTGCGCACGCCTCTGAACTCCATCATCGGCTTCACCCGGATCGTTTTGCGTCGCGTGGCAGCACAGATTCCCGAATTGCAAAAAGAAAACCTGCAGAAAGTTTTGATCAGCGCGGAACACCTGCTCAACCTGATTAATGAGCTTCTTGACCTGTCGAAGATCGAGGCCGGACGGATGGACGTTTATGCCGAGACCTTCAAGTTGGACGACATCGTGCGCATCGCGACCGCGACGGTGGAGCCCATGTTAAAAGACGGCAGCGTTCGCCTGCTCGCCGAGCTTGCCCCTGATATTCCTCCCCTGAAGACCGATCGCGAGAAGCTCAAGCAAATCGTACTCAATCTGCTCAGCAACTCGGCAAAGTTCACCGAGAGGGGAGAGATTAAAGTTGCGGCATGGCAGGAAGAGGGCTCACTCAAGCTGATCGTGTCCGATACCGGAATTGGCATGAAGAAAGAGGCGCTGCAATACATTTTCGATGAATTCCGACAGGTCGATATGTCGACGACCAGAAAATACGGCGGCACCGGCCTCGGGCTCGCGATTGTCAAAAAACTGGTACGCCTGCTTGGCGGCGAAATCAGCGTCGAGAGCGAAGAAGGCAAGGGATCGAAGTTTACTGTTGCCATACCTATTGTCTTTCAAAGGTAGTCGGGTCGGGAGGAAATCGAGATGGCGAGAAAAAAAATTCTAGTCGCGGATGATTCGGAATTTAACCGGGATTTGGTCATTCAGCTCCTCGACGATGAATACGATATCGTCATCGCGGTAAATGGGGCGCAAGCATTCACGACAACCAAACAAGAGAGACCGGATCTCATATTGATGGACCTTGGTATGCCAGTCGTGGACGGCTGGGAGGCGACGCGGAAGATCAAGGCCGACCGGGACCTAAGGCGTATCCCAGTGATTGCCGTCACTTCCCACGCCATGCTCGGCGACGAGATCCAAGCGCGCCAGGCAGGTTGCGACGATTACATCTCAAAGCCAATTGATGAAAACGAGCTGCTACAAAAAATCAAAGATTTTCTGGGATAAAACGTTCATGGATTAAAATACCGCGTGTTGGACCGGGAACATGCTCCGCGCCGGGGATGCCCGGCCGCTTCCCTACCTGCTTTTCGGCTGCGTTACGATCGCCAGCCGGGCAAGTCCCGCGGCGCGCGCAATATCCATCACCTGAACGACCTTGCCGTGCGCGACCTGCTCGTCGGCCTGGATCAGGATCTGCGTGTCGCGGCTGGCCGCCGCCGCTTCTTTAAAGCGCTTATCCAAAGCGCTCGCATCGACCTCCCTTTCGTTTAAATGGATCCGGCCGTCGGGAGTGATGGTGACGCGCAGGTCCTTGCGCTCGCGCGCCACTTCCTGCGCTGAAGACTCCGGGAGTTTGACCTGGATCCCGGGCGTGGAGATGAAGTTTAAAGAGACGGCAAAAAAAATCAGCAGATTGAAAACCGTGTCGACAAGCGGCGTAATATCCAGGTAAGAGCTTTGCTTGCGCGCGGCGCGGCGAAATCGCATCCTAGGCGCCCTCCTCTTTCTCTTTCAGAAGATCGACCAAGCGGATTGAATGATCTTCCATTTCGAGGATCATGGCGTCGGCTTTACTCTGCAGATAGCGATGCATGACGATCGTCGGGATCGCGACGGTGAGACCCGCATACGTCGTGATCAGAGCTTCGGAGATGCCTCCCGCCAGGGATGCCGGATTCACCGCCGCCTGCGTCGAAATAACAGAAAAGATCTGAATCATGCCCGATATCGTCCCGAGAAGGCCGAGCAACGTGCTGATGCCGGCGATCGTTCCCAGCGCTTCGACGAAGCGTTCCAGCGCGGCGGTTTCCTGCCGTCCGATTTCTTCCAGATACTCCTTGATGATCTCTCGCTTCCTTCCGATGTTCTTTAACGCCACGGCAATAATGCGTGCGATCGAAGAGCGGTTGTTCTGGCAGCGCATCACGGCTTCCGGGATCTTGCCCTTCCGAATCAGATCGTCCATTTCTTGCACAAAATCCGTAGGAATAACCACGCTGCGCCTAAGGCTCCACGCGCGCTCGATAAAAATCGCCAAGGCGGTGATCGAGCAGAAAAGGATCGGATACATGAAAATGCCGCCTTTGACAAAGAACTCAATCATGAGAAGCCTCAAAAATGTCGCGGCAACTTATCCTAACCGGCCGCGGTGCGCAAATGTTCCGATGGGGCAGTTAAAGTTCCCTCAACGTCCCGCGCGGCATCGTAGGCGGCAAAAAATTTGCCTTTTCGCTCCTACTTGCCTCCGGATGTCCCATGCCTAAGGTTTACATCATCTTCGACCCATCGCCCAACGCTTTTGCTACCGGCCGAAACGAATTCTGCGCTTCGGTCTGCGTCACCGCCGGGCTGCTCGCTCTGCTGAACCGCGAAGAGACCCAAGGGGTATTGCTTGGGCCGCAACGACCGCAAAGGGGGCGGCTCGGCTCGTCCTACAGACGCTTTTCCGGCTAGCTTTAGGTCTGTAGTCCACACGCAAGCTCTAGAAAAGAGTTTTAGCATTTCTAAAACATACTGTTATCGGGTTCTCCGCGCTGTACGAACGGAATTTTCGGATCGTCCTTATGTCCAACCGCCGGCGACAAAAAACTTCTGTAAGCGTATAAAATAGTATTTTTTTCTTGACATACAATTTGTGGTGTCTATATAATTTGAGTTGCTACAAAATATGGGAGGGCAACAAATAGAAAGTTTTGCTCTTTACGCCTGGGACCAAACTTCCCACCTAACGATAGACCCACCCCAGGGAAGCTCAAAAGGAGGTATCTATGGCAGCAAAGAAAGCCAAGAAGAAAGCTAAGAAGAAAAAGTAACGTACCATTGCTAAGCAACGGAGATGTGGTGTGGTGGAGGCAGTTGTGAGCCCTCCCTGTCTCAGGCAAGAGGTGGCTGTCCTAGCCGCCTGAAAAGCAAGGCTCTCCGGCGACGGTCGGAGGGCCTTGTTTTTTGTTGCTCGATGTTCGACATTTTCGCGAATCCCATGCAAAAGCTCATCGGCGACCTAGTTGTAGATGTCTTCCCGCCTGAATTCGCCAAATTCAAAGCGCCCTTGGTTTTGGTTCACGGTCTCTGGGGCACGAGTTCCTGTTGGGCCGCATGGGCAAACCATTTTTCAAATCTGGGCTGGGAATGTTGGGCAATCAACTTCAAAGGACGGCCCAACGAAAACCAACGCGAACTTCTCGCCGCATTAACGATGAATGATTGCCGGCAGGATCTGCTCAAAACGATCCGGGCTGCGCCCGAGCCGCCGATAATAATTGCGCACGGCTTCGGCGCACTCATCGCTTTCCAAGCCGCAACGCAGGAAAATCCGCCGGCCCTTGTGCTTCTGTCGCCTGTGTCCTCAGACGAACCCAAGCCCAGCCCATCCAAAGCGCTGCGCTTGCTGCGCATCAAGTACTCTCCCCTGCTATGGCTGGGTCGCCCGTTCCGCCTGCAAGACAAGGACTACCGCCAAGTTCTGCTCGCTGCGGTCCTGCAAAACCGTCAACCGGAAATTCTAAGAACCCTGGTTCCCGAATCAGCGCGTCTCATGCGCGAGTTCTTTGCGCGGACAACGGCCTTGAGCCCAGGGGATGTCCAAAGTCCCGTCCTACTCCTCGGGGGAAGTGATGATAGGGTCGTAGCGACTGCTCGCTTGCGTGAGACGGCCAGAAAGCTAGGCGCCGAATTCTTGGAATATCCCGGCCACGGTCATTGGATGATGGGTGAGAAAGACGGAGAAAAGATTGTCCGGGATATCCATCGCTGGTTGGTCCAAACGCTGGGCGAGAAGATTTTGCTTGCTGATTTTCCCCAATCGTCTCGGGAACTTTAGGCGCCGCTGGTCGTGATCGTGACACGGAATATTGCGTGATCGGAGAGACTTGGATAGATTGAGGACTACCCAAGACGGGAGGAAGAAAAACATGAGAAAGGCGCTTGTGTTCGTGGTTTTGTGCTTCGTTGTGGGTTTGCTTGCGGCGCCGAGTCTGGCCATTGAGGTAGGCGACAAGGCGCCGGAATTTGAGCTCGACAGCACCAGAGGAGACAAACTCAAGCTCAGCAGTTTGCGAGGTAAGAATGTCGTTATTCAATTTTACGTCCTTGATTACAGCCCGGGCTGAATCAGAGAACTTTCGTCTAGTCGGGACGACTATTCCAAGTTTCAAGAGTTGAACACAGAAATTGTAGGTGTGAGCGCGAATGCGCGGTTTTCCCAAAAGGCTTTTTCTGATTTCCTCAAGCTAAATTTTCCGATCCTAAGCGATTACCCTGATTTCAAGACTATTCAGGCGTACGGGGTGTTCGACGAAAAAAGGCGCCTTGCCAAGCGTTCCTATTTTATCGTGGACAAAGAAGGAATCATTCGATTTAAACAGGTTATGCCCAGCAACCGCGACCTGTTACCGAATGAAGAACTCATAAAGGAGATTAAGAAGATCAGTGGATAATTTCCTGCAGCGCTGCGGCTTCCGCGTGTTTATTGTCTCTCTGTCAGGCGTCCTTCTGGCGAGCCTGCCGGTTTCATCGCAGTCACAAAAGCCGCAGGTGAATTACAAAGTCATCCCCAATCTCGATGAAGTGAAAGATCATCCGACCGCGCCCGATTTCACTCTGGTGAACCCTGAAAACAAAAAGGTCTCGCTCAAGGACTTTCGCGGCAAGCTTGTCTTCTTGAACTTCTGGGCAAGCTGGTGCGCTCCTTGCCGTGCAGAGATGCCGGCGATGGAACGCCTGTTCCAACAATATAAGGATAGAGGCTTTGTCGTTCTCGCGGTCAGCGTCAAGGACAGTCGCAAGGAAGCGTTGGCTTTTTACCAAGAGCTAAAGCTAACTTATCCGATCGCTCTGGACCCGGAAGGAGAAGTCGGGCTCCTCTACGGCGCGTGGGGGTTACCGGCGACTTATCTGATCGATGCAAAAGGGATCGTTCTGGCGCGCGCCTGGGGTCCGGCCGACTGGTACAGCCCCGCCGCCAGACAACTGATTGGCACCTTACTTGACGCAAAAAAATGACTGATCTGAATGCTTTGGTGGCTTTGACGGCCGGAATTTTTTCCTTTCTGTCCCCCTGCGTTCTGCCCCTCATCCCTTCCTACCTATCGTTTGTCTCCGGAGTGTCTCTCGAGGAAATCCAGACCGCGGGCGCGGCCAGCCACGTTCGCCGCAGGGTTATTCTTAATTCCCTGGCCTTCATTGTCGGCTTTTCCCTGGTTTTCGTATCGCTCGGCATTTCGGCCAGCTTTCTCGGCAGCCTGTTTATCAACTATCGGGGAGCGATTCGGATTCTCGGCGGGGCTTTTATCACGCTTGTGGGACTGTATCTCTTGGGATTTTTCAAGATCTCGCTCCTGGACCGCTACCTGCAGTTCAACCTGCGGGACAAGCCCGCCGGATACCTGGGTTCACTGCTAGTGGGGATTACGTTTGCCGTAGCGTGGACGCCATGCGTGGGGCCAATTCTGGGCGCCATCCTCGCTCTGGCCGGAGCATCGGCGGACGTGGGAAGAGGGGCTTTCTTGCTTCTCGTCTATGCCGCGGGACTCGCCCTGCCTTTTTTTCTCAGCGCCTTGGCGCTCAATTCGTTCCTGCAGTTCTCGCAGAAGTTCCGCCGCTACATTCAGGCTGTGCATATTACGGCTGGTGTTCTTCTCGTCATCGTGGGTTTGCTGCTCCTGACTGACTACATGACGGTTCTCAACATCTACGCTTTGCGCTTCACCCCGGACTGGCTGATCAACAGACTGTGAAGGGACCCTCGCCCTATCTACCCATCGAAATGAGACCGGTTTCTCCTGAAGCTTCAGTGTATCGAAAAACTTTCAGCCGGGATTAGGCGAAGCCGTTCCTGCTAACAAAAGATCAAAAGACTCGGCAGTTAGAAGCAGAAACGTAACAG
>JBOHVR010000370.1:0-6204 GCA_050735755.1 Binatia bacterium | reverse complement strand
GATGTGGTCTACCTCGAACCGCATTCCGTGCATGAGCCGCGGGCTATCGGAGAAACGATTGTTCTGGTGCTTTGGCCGGCGGGGGTAAAGATTGTGGCGTGAAGCCGCGTGGTCTGCGGCAGGTCGGATTGTAAAAGAGGCAAGGAGGCGAACATGAAAACTCTAGGCTTTGTCGGCACCGGAGGCATGGGCAGCGGGATGGCGGCGAATCTCATTAAGGCCGGCTATAAATTGGTTGTGAATGACTTAAGACGCGAAGTTACCAGAGGTTTGGAAAGCCAGGGGGCAGAGTACAGGGAAAACCCACGCGCGGTCGCGGAAGCCTGTGAGGTGGTGCTATCTATGCTTCCGTATAATGAGGCGGTGCGTGAAGTCGGGTTGGGGAAAGGCGGCCTGCACGAAGCCGAGTCGGGAGCAAAGATCTGGATTGATTGCAGCAGCATCGACAAGCAAACAATCGTGGACGTCAGCCGCGAGTTGGTAGCGAAAGGATGGAAGGTCCTGGACGCTTCCGCCGGCGGCGTGGAAGAGCAAGCGGCGGCCGGAGCGCTTTCCCTCTGGGTCTCCGGCCCGAAGGAACTCTTCGATCAATGCGTGCCCATTTTTCAACCCATGGGAAAGACTATCATTCACGTCGGCGAAACCGGCAGCGCCAAACTGGTGAAGAACGCGATGGCGATGTTTGCCGCGATTCAACATCTGGCGGTCACGGAGATCTTTTGCTGGCTCAAGAAAGGTGGGCTGACGGAAGAGGCGTTCCAAGCCATCTTGCTTAGTTCGCAGCAGCGCTCCGACGCGCTTGAGCGCATCTTGCAGGTCCTCATCAGCCGCAAGTTTAAACCGCGAAAATCCTGGATGCCCAAAGATGTGGGTTTTGGGCTCGACATGGCGCGCCACATGGAAACGCCCGTGCCGTTGACCGCTTTGTCCTACCAACTCTTTTCCATCGCGCAAGCAGCCGGGTTGGACGGTTACGAGGCCACGGGCATTGCGTACCACGTTTACGACCTGATCACCGGACAGAAAGGCAAGGACGCTTAGCTTTTGCGGTAGCCGAGCATGATTGAACGGGAGCGAATTTCACGGTTTTTGAGTTTTCTCCTGCGCCACAATCCGAAGGACTACGCGCTGCAATTCGACCGCCAGGGTTTTGTCGCTTGGAGCGAACTGCTCGCTAAGGTGCAAGACCGTTTTTCCACGGTTACCGAGAACGATGTCCTTGGCGTCATTGAAGGTTCTGATAAGAAACGTTTTGAGTTGGTGGAAGGCAGGGTGCGCGCCACTTACGGCCATTCCTTTCCCGTTGATCTCGAGCTGGAGAGCGTCGATCCCCCTGACCGCCTCTATCATGGGACCGCACGAGACCTGGCCCGCAATACCCTGCGCGACGGCCTTAAGCCACGGGACCGGCGCCACGTCTATCTGAGCGAGTCGCTTGAAGAGGCCCTAACCGTCGGCAAAAGACGGGACCCATTTCCGGCCATTTTGATCGTTGATGCGCGGGCGGCTTACATGGAGGGGGTCCGGTTCTATAATTCGGGCAATTTGTTTTTGGTCGAGGGCATTCCAGCGCGCTTCCTTACCCTTTGGCAGAGGCCTGAAAGCTGATCCGCGCCGGATCGAGTGAATGGTAAATTCTTTAGTAAGATTAAGGAGATAATGAAGTATCAGGTGCCGATTTGGTAGTTGACTTTAGCTCTATAAAGACGTTATAAATGCCCGAAACCCTTCCTTGAGAGCGCTGCAGAAAGGTTAAGCTGGTTGCAGGACTCTCTATCCGTTGCTGATCAATCCAGAGAAAGCAGTGAGGGATGGTTCGACAGGAAGATGAAAAGTCACCTTAGGGAACTATTAGCCCGAGCCAGTGCGAAAGCGGCAGAGGGGGGAGAGCTGGACACCACAGGCCTCCCCCCTTTGCTTCTTGAAGCGCCGAGCCAGAAGGAGTTTGGCGATCTGGCGACCAACTTTGCACTGCTCTGGGCCAAGAAGCTGCGCAAGCCGCCGCGAGCAGTCGCCGATGTCATCTTGAAATATCTCGAGGATCCGGACCGGATTCTCGCGCGCGCAGAGATTGCCGGGCCCGGGTTTATCAACTTCACCTTTGCACCGAAATTTTTCTACGACCGTTTGCGGACGCTGGCGCGGGAGGAGAGATGGCTACCGGATATCGGCGGGGGAGAAAAAGTCCAGGTGGAATTCGCGAGCGTCAATCCTACGGGACCCCTCCATGTCGGCCATGGTCGGGTTGCGGTGATCGGCGACGTTCTGGCGCGGTTGCTGGGCGCGGTCGGCTTCGCGGTCGAGCGTGAATACTACGTTAATGATGCGGGCAGACAAATCGAGCAATTGGGGCGGTCGATTTACGCGCGCTATCAGGAACTTTTCGGCGTGTCATGGCCCTTTCCCGAAGACGGGTATCCCGGCGCGTACGTCAGACAGTTGGCCGCGCGCGCGAGAGAGCAGTGGGGAGAGCAATTTCGCGCGGGTGAGACCGACGAAGCGATTGCGCTTTTGAGCCGCTTCGCCTGTGAAAACATGCTTGGGATCATTCGTGACGACTTGGGGAAGTTTGGCATTAGTTTTGACTCGTTCATTAGTGAAAAGGAGATGAGGGAGCGCGGTGAAGTCGAACAGGCGATCGCGCTCTTGCGGGCGCGCGGGCTTATTTATCAACACCAGGGGGCGCAGTGGTTTCGAGCGACGGAGTTCGGCGACGACAAAGACCGCACGGTGGTCAAGAGCGACGGCGAGCTTACCTATTTTGCCAGCGATATTGCTTATCATCGGAGCAAAATTGAGCGCGGTTACCAAAGGCTCGTCAACGTATGGGGCGCGGACCATCATGGCTATGTCAACCGGCTGAAGGCTGCCCTGCAGGCGCTCGGCTATGATCCCCAGCGTCTT
This sequence comes from Binatia bacterium, assembly GCA_050735755.1. Classification (GTDB taxonomy): domain Bacteria; phylum Desulfobacterota; class Binatia; order UBA9968; family UBA9968; genus DATMAM01. The sequence goes on along the minus strand of JBOHVR010000370.1, from coordinate 3,300 downwards.
AATGTCATCTTGGTGCAGATGGTGAATCTGAATCGTCAAGGCGAGCCCGTGCGCATGGGCAAGCGCAGCGGCGAATTTGTTTCGCTGCGCGAAGTGCTCGAGGAAGTGGGCCGCGACGCGGCGCGATTCTTCTTTCTCATGCGCAAGGCGGACAGCCATCTCGATTTTGATCTCGAGCTGGCGAAGAAAGAGTCGACCGAGAACCCGGTCTTTTACGTTCAATACGCGCACGCGCGCATCGCCAGCATCGTTGAACAGGCGCGACAGAAGAAATTTGTCGCGGAGATCTTAGACCCGGAAAGCACAGAGCTCGACAAGCTAACTTTGCGCGAAGAACTCGACCTCATCAAAGGCGTGGTGCAATTCCCGGAAGCGGTGGAAAATAGCGCGACCCAATTGGAACCGCATTACCTGGTTGCTTATGTCACCGATCTCGCGGGTCAATTTCATCGCTATTATAATCGCTATCGGGTTATTTCCGAGGACGATCCCTTGACACGCGCGCGTCTTTTGTTGGTACAGAACGTGCAGCGGGCACTGAAGGCAGGACTGGAGCTTTTGGGTATTTCGGCGCCATTCCGGATGGACAACCGCCAGGACCCCGGCGAACCCGGCGACCTGCCTCCAGCGTAGGATCCAGAGTGCGATTGGCAAAATCAAGCAATGACAGAAAACCGCAAAGAGCGAGGACCGGCGCGGTATTATTTTACGCGCGGCCAGTTGGTGCTCTTGGCCAGCGGCTTTACGCTGACCTCGGTCATCATTTTTATTATGGGGATTGTTATTGGGCAAAGGATTGAGGAGAACAAGCTGCTCAAAAAGAACGAGCCGCCGCTGGCTCAAATCCCGGCTCAGCCTCTGCCCCCTAGTTCCACCGAGGGCCCGTCGGCAAAAAATGAAATGACCTTCTATGATACTCTCTCTCAAGGGACCGCGAAAGCGAAGCCGATGAAGAAAGTAGGTTCTTCTCCGGCAGAAACCCAAGTAACAGAAGCCAAAGCCGAGGAGAAATCCAAGCAGAAAGAAGCGGCGCGGAAAATAGCGCCCGACACAGCGCCGGACAAGGCGGAAGTCAGCGCCGAAACCGCGCGGCACGACTGGACGGTTCAGGTCAACGCGTTTCCTCACGAGCGGGACGCCAAGGAGTTAGCCAAAAAGCTGATGGATAAGGGCTATGACGCCTATGTTGTCCCTGTGGACGTCAAGGGGCGGCCTTGGTATCGGGTTCGTGTCGGCCATTTTGCCAGGCGGGAAGAAGCCAAGGAGTTACAGGAGACGATCAAAACCAAGGAAAACCTGAGCAACGCGATCGCGGTCAGTCGTTGAGGCGCGTGCCAGGGGAGGCGGAGGCGGTTCGAGGTAGCGTTATGAACATTCGGGAAGCCATTGCGCGATTGGTGAATCGGGGGAATCTTGACGAAGAGCAGACTCTTGAAGTCATGAATCAGATCATGACCGGCGAGGCCACGCCGTCACAGATCGGCGCGTTCCTCACCGCGCTCCGGATGAAGGGAGAGACCGTCGAGGAGATTACCGGGGCGGCGCGGGTGATGCGCGAAAAGGCCCATCGCGTCAAGGTCAATTCGGATTGCGTTCTCGACACCTGCGGAACCGGGGGCGATGAAAAGGGCACGTTCAATATCTCCACGACCGCGGCGTTTGTCGTCGCCGGATCCGGAGTCACGGTTGCCAAGCACGGCAACCGCTCGGTCTCGAGCCGCTCGGGAAGCGCCGACGTGTTGGCCGCGCTGGGAGTCAAAATTGACGCGCCCAAAGCAAAGGTCGAGGAGTGTTTGGACCGAATCGGCATCGGGTTTCTCTTTGCGCCGCTGCTGCACGAGGCGATGAAGTATGCCGTGGTGCCGCGGCGCGAGATTGGCATTCGCACGATTTTCAATCTGCTCGGGCCTTTGACCAACCCGGCGCTGGCGACCCATCAACTCATTGGTCTTTACGACGGTAATCTGGTCGGGCTGGTCGCCGAAGTCCTAAAAAACATCGGCAGCCGGCGCGCTCTGGTGGTGCATGGAGACGATGGCCTGGATGAGCTCTCGCTGTGCGCGCCGACCAAGGCGTCCGAGCTGCGCGACGGGCGCGTGGAGCATTATCACCTTACGCCGGAGGAACTGGGTTTGCAGCGCTGCCGGCTCGAAGATATCGGCGGCGGGGACGCGGCGGAATGCGCGGAGATCACTCGCCGCGTGCTTCAAGGCGAGAAAGGCCCCCGACGCGATGTCGTTTTGCTCAACGCGGGGGCGGCTCTTTATGTCGGCGGCAAGGCAAAATCGATCGCGGAGGGCATGCGCTTGGGCGAAGCGTCCATTGATTCCGGCAAGGCCCGGGACAAGCTGGAACTTTTGGTCCAAATGACCAATCAGAGATGAATTGCGCGTGCGAGCCGCAACCCGAACGAAAGGCCGGAAGTATTTCTGTCCTTCTGATCCAGTCGGCAAGCGATCATGTTTCTTGATGAGATAGCGCGCCACGTGCGCTCGGAAGTCGAAACGAGGCGCCAGCAAATTCCCGCGGCGGCGCTGAAGGATCGGCCGCTATTTCACGTTGCGCGTAGAAAGTTCGTCGCGCGGCTTCAAGAAAAAGGACGCCACATTATTGCGGAGGTGAAGCGCGCCTCACCCTCGCAGGGTCTGATTCGGGCCGACTTCGACCCGGTAAACATCGCGCGCCGCTACGCCGACAACGGGGCGAGCGCGCTCTCGGTCCTTACCGAAGAACGGTTCTTTCAGGGCTGTCTCAGCTATCTGGAGGAGATCCGAAGCGCGGTTTCTCTCCCGCTTCTGCGCAAGGACTTTATTTTCGATCGCTATCAGCTGCTGGAGGCGCGGAGTTATGGCGCCGACGCCATCCTGCTGATCGTCGCCATTCTAAGTCCCGCGCAACTGCGGGAGCTGCGCGAGGAGGCGCAAGAGCTGGAGATGGATTCGCTGGTCGAGGCTCATACCGAGGAGGAGCTCGAACAGGCCCTCAGCTCGGGGGCCCGGATTGTCGGAATTAACAATCGGGACTTACGAACCTTCGCCGTGAATCTGGCAACGACGGAGCGATTGGCGCCTAGAGTCCCACCCGAGGTCGTGGTCGTTTGTGAAAGCGGGTTAGAAAGCGCGGCGCAGATCCAAAGGATCGAAAAAGTGGGCGTTCACGCCTTTTTGATCGGTGAAACGCTCATGCGGGCGGCCGACCCAGGGGTCAAGCTCACAGAATTACTATCATGACTTGTGCTCGCACTGCGTGAGCGTAAGAACACAATCGCGCCCAACGAGCACGAACCACGAACGCGCATAT
>JBOHVR010000369.1:0-5933 GCA_050735755.1 Binatia bacterium | reverse complement strand
GTTCGACAACGAATAGTAGCGAATCGTGATCTGTCGGGCGCCAGCCTTAAGCTCACTTAGACCTGGGACACCGTCGTCGTGAATTCCCATCGCATCCGAAAAATCGCCTTTCTGAAATCTCGCTGCCTCTTCCTGCAAATAATTCTGGACCAGGCCGATCTGAGGTTCGTCCAACGCATCGGTCACCGTGACGGTTTGTAGCCCGCCGTCGACCATCAGTTGAAAAGTGTGCCTTGTTTTTGCCGCATCGAGGGACCCGCCCTTGCTGCCAGGCCGGGTCGTTTCCGCTTGCCGGCCCCGCCGCGACCTCGACCCGAGAGCGTAGAGAATCGCCAGCGCCACAATGAAAGTAAGAAGCGCAATACCGACAACGACAACCGGCGCCCTGAGCTTACCTCCGGAATTCATGTCCCCCATTTGCAATCTCGTCCGGTTAACGATTTTGCCTCTTTTCCAGCGAAAAGGGAAGCTGAGCCTCGCGACTGACTGTCCACCGTGAAATTCTCGTTGCCGCCACAACCCCGGTCAGCTGGAGTTGCCGCACAGCGCCAAAATTATGCGAAAAATCTCGCCACGATTCTGCGATTCGGAATCACCAGCCGGGATTGGTCGGGATGATTCAAGATTGTCGAGAAAAGCTCAATGGCCGTAGCCTGATCATCCTACACGCCCAGAAGCTCGCGCGGGCAATCTCCTTAGAGCCAGATCGCCGAGAAAAAGAAGCAGGGCCAAACCTGAAAGCGCCCACCAGGTCTCTTGCGCGGTTTCCGCTTCTTTCGGACTCGGAGTGAGCAGCCGTTTGACACCTTCTTCTAGCTTTTCGGGATCGAGCATTTCACCGCCAGTTCCCTCGGTGAGCTTGCTCAGCAGAGCCGCGTTGGGTTGCAGCGCCTGGTACTCTCTGGAATAGGAGGATGCGAACGGTATCGTCGATGCGACTGCGCCGTCGGTTCCGGCGCCGCCTTCGCGAATGGTTAGGACATGGATGCCCCGTGCCACCCCGGAAAAGCGCGCCTCATAGCGGCCCGGGGCGATCTGACGCAAGGATTGTTGCCGCGTGGATTGGTCTCTACCACTTACCGCCGCTTTCAAATTAAGGTGATTGCCGAAACCTCCTGCTGGCGCGAACACGTCCACGACGGCTTTGAGCTCGTCCTCTTCCTGTTGGATCTCCGTTCTGATCTGCGCTTCCGTCGTCTTGCGCCTGACGCTGCGCGCAAGCTGTGCCGCCCAACGCGGAAATTGGCCCCACCGCACCCAATCCCTACCCCACTTGCCGCTCAAATCCGAAGTAAAAGCCGTCACTTGTCCCAACCCGTAACGCCAGGAAGCGAGGAGTGGATCGTCACCCGCCTTCATCAGCAAATCCGTGTGCGCTTTGGGATAGGTCAGAATATATCCTCTAATTCCCGGCACGTCCGCCGACGTGATGCCTTGCAACGGCCCGACACTTTGCAACACGCTCGGCCTGACCGGCTTTTCCACGATGAGGTCACGCGCCGCCAGAAGCGTTTCCGTGATAAAAATGTGCGGCACGCTGGACTGATCCAGCGTTACGTAGGCCCGGCCTTTGCCGAGTCGCGCGATCATCGCCATCAGATCGGCATCGGCGTCTTTCCCCAACGAAACGGTCGACACGGTGATGCCGTCGGCAGACATCTTGCGTGCCAAGGAAGGAAAATCCATTTTATCCGTTAGACCGTCGGAGAGAACTAGAACGTGCTTGATCGGCGCTCCTTTTCCCGCCAGCGCGCGACGCGCCTCGGCGAGCGCTTTATACAAGTCCGTGCCGCCGTCGGACTGCAGCGAAGCCAGGCTGTCGGTGATCCACTCACCCTTCCCCACCGGCCGGAACGGCAACAGCCACTCAAATCCGGCATCAAAGGTCAGGATACCGATTTGATCATGGGGATTCAGCAAATCGGCGGCGGCCAGCGCGGCTGCCTTGGCCAGCTCCAGTTTTGTCACGCCTTGCTCCGCGCCGCCCATACTGCCTGATTTATCCAAGACGAAAAGCAACGCCACGTGCGGGAGGTCGATCTGACTGGGCGGTCTAAGGTCCAGCGGCAAAATCCGCTCGAGCGGCGTCTTGAGGTAGCCTCCAGCTCCATAGCTCTGCGAGCCGCCGACGACGATCAGGCCGCCGCCAAGATCGCGCACGTACTTTTCCAGCTCTTCCATCTCTCCCGGCGCAAGGTGATAGGCGGGCACATTGTCCAGCACCACGAGATCAAAAGCCGAAAGCTGCGCCAAGGAAATTCCCGCCTGCCCGGCAGTCGCCTGAGTTACCGCATAGCCTTGTGTGGACAGGACGCGAGCGAGGACTCTCTGTCCCGGCTCGCGCGCGTGGAGATAGAGGACTCGCGGCGGTCCCTTGACCTTCACGATTCCCCGCACCACGTTGTTCTCCGGAAAAGTGTCTTGCTTTGAGTCGACCGCCAGCTCAAATGTCTGGACGCCGGGCTGTTGCAAGCTTTGCTCGAGACGAAACCAGTTCTTCCCCTTCTCCAAAGCCACCTCTTTTTGGCTCAACAGCACGCCGTCGCGCAACAGTCTGACCTGAGCCCGGGCCGCGCGCAGGCTCTGAATCGCCGCCTTAACGCCAAAAGTTTCAGCGCTATCCACCTCCTGAGGCAGAGTCAGATCTGTAATTAAGACCTCGTTTCTCCCCTGCCCAAGGTTCACCGCGAGAGTCCAAACCTGAGCTCCGAGAGCGCGCAAGAGCGGGATGACCCGAGAAACATCACCGCGATTCTCGTTACCGTCGGAAACCAGCAGCACCCTCGCCTGCCTGCCGGCACCGATCTGACCGAGCGCGGCTTCGAGCGCCGCCTGGATATTCGTGGAATCTCGATTTGGAAGTGGAGTCGGCTCCGTTGTTGGAAAGTCAGCCCGCGGAGGGAATTCCCACAGCGGCTGGCGCGCAAAGGAAAGTAAGCCGATCCGGCTTTCGTCGGGTAGCGTGCGCCGAGCCTCTTCCAAAACCTGCAACGCCGCCTGCCGCGCTCCCTGCGCGACGCTGAGCGAATCGTCCACCGCCAGCACAACGTCCAATGCCGTGCCCGGTTTGACGATGCGCGGATTGGCAAAAGCGAATAGCACCGCGGACAGAGCCAGAACGCGCCCGGCCAAGGCGTAAGTCGGCATCGCCACGCGCATGGCGAGGAAACTCTCCAGCGCCAGGGCAAGGGCTATAAGCACCAACAAATAGGGCCATAAATGCCAGGCGCTCTCTCCCGTCCCTGACCCTGACTCGTGTTCCGTTCGCGCCGCGCTCTTGACCCGAGAACGGATGTCCGATTCGATATCGTCAAAGAGATTGACGGCAAACTGGCCTTCTCGCGGGCCCGCCTTGTAGGCGTAGAAGCCGGTCTCAAATGTGTCGGCAAACGGCAACGGATTCACATCGGCGGCAAGACCGTGCGGTTGCGCGCTGGTCCCAAAAATTCCACCTGCTTTTCGTCCCCGCGCAGATTCAACAGGTAAGGCCTCCCGGCAAGCACCTGAACTGCTGGGAACTCAGGCCGCTGCGGTTGAAACCATTGCAAGGCATTGCTGAACAGAATCGGGAACGCGACCTTGTAGGGAAGATCGGATTGCGCGAGGTCGAAGGCGATGACGAGGGCCTTGAGCTTCCTATTCTCCACGGCCACGATCAGCGGCGTCTCGTTGGAGCCGAGCAGCGTGGTCCCGCCGCCAACCGGAAGCAACGAAAGCGCCTCTTTGACGTAGAGCCCATCGAGACGCATCCCGGCTGTCAGCGGATGGCCTGCCCGCAAAGGAGCGGCGCGCGGCCGCGGGACCTTGCCCTTGGCTTTTACAGCGAGATTTTCCGCCGTCGTATTGATAAGAACAAAGTTTCCCTCCGTTATTGCGGGAGCGGCAACCCCGTTCAGGATCACAAGATCGTACTCATGAACCTGCGGCGCAAGAAAATCCGGCGGCAGCTCTGCAACCGCCGTCACCTCCAACTGTGGTAGCGCGTTAAAGAGATGATCCAAAAAAGGACTTCTTCTGCCGGCGTAAAGAAGCTTGGTCTTGGGAAACTCAGCCAAAGCCAGATAAGCGTGGTTGTCTGTCGCCAGGTCGTCCCGGATATCCAAAAACGCGCTCGCCCGCCGCGCTAAAGATCCTTCATACGGGTAGACAATCGTCGTTCTCTCCTGCGCGGGAATGCGGAGTTCTTTTTTGACCCGAGTCTTATCGCCCAGCATCACGCTGAGAGTCGTTTTAACCTCCCGTTCGGTAAAATTGTGCACGGCGAGAAAGATTTCAAAGCGATTTGCCGTTGGCGCCAGACGCCGGGCCTCGAACGCCACGATGCCGACGTTGTCTTGGCCGCCTTCGATTGTGACCAGGCGGAGCTGGGGCGAGCCCCACGGCAACTCTTCGGCGCCGCTGAAAGCGCCGTCGCTAACCACGATCACCCGGTCTTGACTGTCCTTGCGTAAGAAGGAATGCGCGAGAAGAACGGCTTCTTTGACTGCCGCGGGCGCGTCGGTTGCTCTCAGGCTGCGCGCGGCATCCCTTAATCGCCGCTTGTCGTCCGTTAGGGCGCACAGGATGCGCGCCGTGGGTCCGGCGCCGATAATCATCATTCGCTGGCTTGAAGACAACCCATCGATGAGAGAGAGCAGCTCGCGTTGGCCTTTTTCAAACCTGGTGCCGGAGCGGTCCCCGGCTTTCATGCTGGCGCTCAAATCAAATACTACAATTTTTTCTCCGCCGGCCGGCCCCCAGGAACGAAAAAAGGGGTCGGCCAGCGCGGCAACGAAGCAGCAAGCAATGAGGATTTGCAGCAGGAGTAGAAGATTTTTTCTAAACAACCAGCCGACGCGGCTGCCCAGCGGGCGTTCCTTCAGGACCCGTTCTAGCAGAAACAGGGCCGTGGTGCGGATCTTCACTCCTTTCGGTCGGAGGCTATGAAGCAGAACGATGAGTGGAATAACCCCCGCAAGGAGTAGGAAATAGTAGGGAAAGCCCCAGCCCATTAGACGATTGCTCTGCGCTGCCGCAGGTAGAGCAGCACGAAATCCTCAAACGGGAGATCCGTCGTGGTCCTGAGATAATCCACGCCGCGGCTGAGACAGAAGGATTTCGCCTCGTCCAGATATCGCTGGACTTCTTCGCGGAAGAGCCGCGTTAGATCCGCGTCGAGAAAGACATTCCTTTCCCTTCCGCTCTCCACGTCCTGGACCGAAACCGCGCCCGCCGCCGGCAGTTCTAGCTCCGTTTTATCCAAGATGTGGATCACCAACATTTGGTATCTTCGCGCCGTCAGCGCATCGATCGCGGCCCCGATGCCGGCGCGGTCAAAAAGATCGCTTAGGAGCACAACCATTCCTTGATGGGGAAAATTGAGCGCAAAGGATTTCGCGGCCGCGCTCAGGTCGGTCTCGCCGGCGCACGAAAGATGCTCTAAAAAACTGAACAGGGCGAGGATCTGTTTCCTGCCGCGCGCCAGCGGCAACCGTGCAGGAATAACCGTGGAAAATCCCGCAGCGCCGACGCGATCGAGATTCTTCAGACCGATATATCCCAGCGCTGCGGCGACATTCTTGGCGTACCCGAGCTTGGCGGGCGCGCCCACGGCCATAGAAAGGCTCGTGTCGATCAGGACGTAGAGATTGAGATCCTCTTCCGCGGTAAACACCTTTAGAAAGAGCTTCCCCAATCGGCGATACGCGTTCCAGTCGACGTAGCGCAGATCGGCCCCGGAGTGGTAGTTCTTGTAGTCTGAGAACTCGAGGCTGAACCCCATTCTGGGCGTGTGATGTTCCCCCTCGGCGCCGCGCCAGGGAATTTTTTTTGCGATCAGACGAAGTCTTTCCAGCTTGCTCAAAAACTCGGGCTGGAGAAAAGACGGAAGTGGCGTCTCTTCCATTTACGCCATCTCCGTAACGGTTTCGAGGACCTCCTGCAAAAGCTCCTCC
>JBOHVR010000368.1:0-3370 GCA_050735755.1 Binatia bacterium | reverse complement strand
GAAGAAGCCGTGCGCTGCCCCCACGCTCATCGCATTGGCATCGGCAATGTTCTTGCCTTCGATGCGGTAATCGAGCGCCCCGGGTTTTAGCCGGCTCCCCTGACATTGGGTGCACAGAAAATAGCCGCGGTAGCGCGCCAGAAACACGCGCACGTGCATGCGATAGCTGCGGCGTTCCATGCGCCGGAACCAGCCGCGCACGCCCCTGAACTCGCCGTCTCCATCCAGCACCAACTGTTTTTCTTTCTCGCTCAGCTCGCGATACGGCTTCTTTGTCGGGATCCGCTTGCGCCGGCAAAAATCCAGGAAGCGCTTGAACCTGCGCGCGCGCGCTTCGGTGATCCACGGCTTGATTGCGCCATCGGCGAGCGATTTGCTCTGGTCGGGGATCACGAGATCTAAGTCGATGTCGATCACCCGGCCAAAGCCCCGGCAGGTTTCACACGCGCCCAGCGGGCTATTGAAGGAAAACAGATTGGGAACCGCGTCGCGATACGAGATATCGCAGTGCGGGCAATGGAGATGGTTGCTGAAAGGCTCGCGCCGCCATCCATCGTTGGGAAAGTAGAGGCTGAGCCTGCCCTTGCCGTAGCGAAACGCTTGCTCTAGCGAATCCGTGATCCGCTTGCGCGCTTCGGGGCGATAGGTCAAACGATCGGCCACAATCTCGATTTCCCCTTCGTGGGGCGGCTTCTCAATCTCCTCAAGGCTGCGAATCTGCTGCTCCAGCAGTAGCCGCCGAAAGCCGCTTCGTTCCAGTCCGGAGGTCATTTCGCTCCACGGAATCGCGCCCGACACCGCAAGCGGAAATGTGAGGATTACCGGCGTGGCGTCGCTCACAGAAGCGAGCTTGCCAAACACCGACTGCGGCGTGTCACGCTCGACAACCCGGCCGCATCCTTTGCAGTGGAGCACCGCGACTTTGGAAAAGAGCAGCTTGAGATGATCGTGCAGCTCCGTCATGGTTCCGACCGTGGAGCGCGATGTCTTCACGGGCCGGCTTTGGTCGATCGCAATAGCCGGCGGTATGCCTTCGATGCTTTCGACATCCGGCTTATCCATCCGGTCGAGAAACTGGCGCGCGTAGGCCGAAAAACTCTCCACGTAGCGCCGCTGTCCCTCAGCGTAGAGAATATCGAACGCCAGGGTCGACTTTCCCGAGCCGCTCACGCCGGTGATCACGGTCAGGGCGTTCTGCCGAATTTCGACATCGATATTTTTCAGATTGTTCTGCTTCGCCCCAACGATGCGAATGCCGCCCTCAATTGTCATTGCGCTTCATCCATTTGTTTGTCGCTTTAATTTTCCCGTTGACGAGGAGTAAGACGCATCGAACGGAGATCTTCCCGCCCGATGTGGCATAACTTTTCATCATGCATGACGGACCCGCGCCGGTCAAGTTTACCACACGTTCTACGGCTCCGGGCACGATGATTTGAGGTTGACATCGCAGGGAATATTGCGACCAAGCGGCGGGCACGAGCAGTCGAGAATGGGTGGCAGCGAAAAACCCGGGCAGAGCTGTAACCCAGAGGAGATACCATGCCGGCAAATAACGCCTCGGGTCCGGCCAAGGAGGGTTTCAGCAGCCCCTACTCTATTGCAGTTGGAATCGTTCCGCCAGAACCCGCCGGAAACGGGAACCGTAGATCAACTCGAAAGTCTCTTCTTTGTCAGGAAAAAGCTCCAGCGCGGTCTTCTTGCAAGACGTGATCAGCTTTTGCGCGCTGTCCAAGCTGAGATCCGCCTGATAGAGCAGCGCTGTCGTCACATCCGCCATCCGCCTCAGCCTCTGGATCCTTCTTTCTTCGGCCTCTAGTGCTTCTTTTCCTTCCGCCATAACACTAAAATGCAACAGGACGCTAGATCGGTCAACCAGATGGGATGATGGGTATCGCTTGCGCTCAACCCATCCTAGTATTCTCCATACATGCCTCCTTCATGAGGAATTCGTCTCATCCTCACGCCCCTTCAACTTCGACAAACCAACCGTTCGGTTGGTTTGCTCAGGACGCGCTTTGTCGGGTGATCGGCGATCTCTTGCACCCTCCGAATAGCGAAGGACCTCTGCCGCAATGACCCATCATCGTGCGGTTCGTTCGGTTGACAAAAATGACCCTGTCAGCTAGTAAAGATCAGTCTTAGCGTCTCGCGCGACTGGCGTCTACGTGGAACCGACCACGGGGGAGTGCTGAGGGTAAGAAGGCCGTACGCCTGGGTCTCTTAAGGAGGTTCAGGCTTTTTTATTTTCAGAGGCAGGAAAATGATTAAACAGTATTTGCTATCACCGGGTCCGACGCCGATCCCCAATGAGGTCATGACTGCGATGTCAGAGACCATCATCCACCACCGGACGCCGGAATTCAGCAAGATCCTGAATGAAGTACGTGAGGGGTTAAAGTCACTTTTTGGGACCCAAAGCGACGTGTTGATCCTGGCGTCTTCCGGAACCGGCGCCATGGAGGGAGCGATCTCTAATCTCTTTTCCCCCGGCGAAAAGGTTCTAGTGGTCAATGGCGGCAAATTTGGCGAGCGCTGGCTCCTGCTCGCCCAAGCCTATGGTCTTAACCCCGTTGAAATCAAGGTGGAGTGGGGCAAATCGGTGCGGGTCGAGACGATCGCGAAACAGCTCAAGGATCACCCGGACACCCAGGGCATTTTGATCCAGCACAGCGAAACTTCCACCACCACCCTGCATCCGGTGCCCGAAATCGCCCGGCTGACACGAAATGGGCCTTTGCTGGTCGTCGACGGCGTAACGTCGGTCGGCGCAATGCCTGTGCCCATGGATGAATGGGGCATCGATGTATTGGTTACAGGCTCGCAGAAGGCTTTGATGCTGCCTCCCGGCCTCGGCTTCATCGCGCTCAACGCCCGGGCGTGGGCACGGGTCGATAAAAGCCGCTCGCCGCGCTTTTATTTTGACCTCAAGCTCGAGCAGAAAAACCAGCAAAAGGGCTCGACGGCGTTTACCCCCGCGGTGTCTTTGGTTTTCGGACTCCGCGCCGCGCTCAGGCTCATGCAGCAGGAGGGTCTCGAGCGCGTTTATGCGCGTCACGAACGCATGGCGCGCGCGACGCGCGCGGCAGCAACGGCATTGGGCCTAAAGCTTCTTGCCCCCGAAAACCCGAGTCCCGCGGCCACCGGCATCGTCATGCCGGAAGCAGTGGAGGCCGATCAGCTCTTGGAGTATCTCCGCGCGCGCATGGGCATCACGATCGCCGAGGGGCAAGACCATCTCCGGGGAAAAATCATTCGCATCGCGCACATCGGCTACATGGGAGCGTTCGACGTGATCGTCGCCGTCTCGGGGCTGGAAATGGCGCTGAAGAAGTTCGGCTACCCCGTGCCATTGGGCAAAGGGGTAGCC
>JBOHVR010000367.1:0-5130 GCA_050735755.1 Binatia bacterium | reverse complement strand
TACGGGTCAAGACATCGTCACTTCCGTAAACTACGTTCGTAATACGTTTGAGCTCGAATCACTGCCCGGCCCGACGGTATTGAGCCATCTCGGACTGGGGCTCGAGTTCCTAATCCGCGGCGTCCTGCCGCCAACGCATCAACATGTCATTGCGCAGGCCAGCGAAATATTTCTTTCTTACTACGGAGAGCACCTGCTGGACACCACCGCGCTCTACCCCCATGTGACCGACACGCTTGCGTATTACGCCGCAAAGCAGAAAGCCGTCATCAGCAACAAACCCACGGCAGCTACGATCGCGCTGTTGCAGGGCTTGGGAATAGAGGCTTGTTTCGATATGGTTCTTGGCGGCACAAGCACGTCCCGCAAAAAGCCCCATCCTGAACAGCTCACTCACGTGTTATTGACTTTAGGCGTGACCCCCTCTAAGGCAGTTATGGTTGGAGACGACAGACCCGACATCGAGGCGGGCAAAAGTGCCGGCGTGCATACGTGCGGCGTAATCTACGGGCTTGGAAACCAAGAAAACCTAATTAAAGCAAGACCCGACCTCATTATTGAGGACCTTCTGGAACTCAAAGACCATTATCGATAGCAATTGATCGTGACGGTCTCCGTGGCTCGTGCTCATAACATCCGGATGAAATCGAGCGCGAATTCGGCGCCTGACTTATTTGCGTTACGTGCCGTGGATCAGTCTTGGACTGCTCGATCTGATCCACTGGTAAACCCGTACCCCTGATTTGCCGCCGTGGGTTTAGAGCAGGGCTCCAAAGTCGCCGTCGTATTTTCGGCAGAGGACGTTAGGTTATTGACGACCGCGCATAGAACCTGCTTAGCTATCCGGTAACCGGCTGGCCGCGACGGCCGCGACAAGGAGAATACGATGAATTCTATCTTTTATAAAAAGTTCTGTCGGTGGTTTTTCTCGGCGATTCTTTTTCTCCAAATGGTGGGTTCATCTTTTGCTCAGGACAGTCACACCGCCAAGCTCATCGAGGGCGCGAAAAAAGAGGGCTCCGTCATGTGGTATACCTCGACGAGCATCGAGGACGCCAAAGCCCTGTTTGAAGCGTTCAACAAAAAGTATCCTTTCATCAATACGGAATTCTTCCGCGCAGGATCTGCGAGACTTTTTAACCGCATCTTGAACGAGTCTCGCGCCGGCAAAGTGCTGTTTGATCTCGTCGCGGTTCGCGGCCTGGAAACACACCAGTTGGTGAAGTCGGGCTTTCTGCAGCCCTACACCTCCCCCGAAGCCGCGGCCTATCCGCCCGGCTTTAAAGATCCCAAAGGCTACTGGGTCGACTACTTCGATGCTTACAACGTGATCGGCTACAACACGAAATTAGTTCGCAAAGATCAGGCGCCAAAAGCCTGGGAAGACTTGCTTGAGCCCAAATGGAAGGGACAAATCGCGCTGGATGAGGAAATGTATTCGTGGTACGGCGCGATGACACAAAAGTGGGGAAGAGAAAAAGCGCAGCGATTCATGAAGGGCCTTGCGAAACAGGATGTCCAGCTCAGGAGCGGCCAGACCCTGATAGCGCAAATGATGGCAGCGGGGGAGTTTCCTATCGCCATGGTATTGGCTCACAGGATAGAGAAAATGAAAGAGCAGGGAGCCCCCGTCGAATGGGTAACCACCTTGGATCCTATCACGGTATCCTTGCATCCGATCGGGATCGCCACAAAAGCCCCGCATGTCAACGCGGCCAAGCTGTTTATCGACTTTCTGCTATCGAAAGAAGGCCAGCAGCTCGTGCTTTCGATCGATCGAACTCCAGCCCGTCCCGGTATCGATAGCAAAATGGAGGCAAAAAAACTCAAGCTCTATCCCATGCCTCCGGAGCTCGGCGAGCATTACAACCAGTTTCAGAAAGAATTCCGCGAGATCTTTCGCCCGTAGCCCAGGAGCATGCGCAGCCTCCCAGGAGCAGGCACATCCTTCGCTCTGATGCGCAATCACCGATGGCTGTAATCCAAAGTTCTCCCGGGGCCGCTTACGGCTGGCGCGCTCGAGTCGGGCTCGTCCAATCCGGCCCGCTGGCGGAAAATAATCCTTACGAATTCTATCTCATGGCTCCTGCCGGCGTGACTATCGTCGTGACGCAGCTGGGGCATCACGAACTCCGGAGCCGACCTTTTCACGCGGCCATGGTTTATCTAGAGGAAGGAATAGAGAGACTGGTTGCGGCGCGTGTGGACGCCATTGTGCAGGCCGGCACGCCTCACATCGCGGGTAAAGGATGGGGCTTCGAAGAGGAGCTGCGCGCCACGGTGGCAAAACTCACGCGCTGCCCATTCCTCACCGACATCGGGGCATCCATAAAAGCGCTGCGTCTAATGGGCCTGAAACGAATCGCGATGCTAACTCCTTTCGATGATCAAATTCACAAGGAGATCGCGGCATATCTCAAGCACGAAAACATTGTTGTGGTTGCCGCCTTGTCGCTGCTGCGGCAGAACGTCGAGCGCGAGCGCCTGTTTGCCGCGCCTTTAGCGGAGATCTATCGCGGCGCCAGGGAAGTGTTCATGTCGGCGAGCGGAGCCGACGGCGTCTGGATCACTGGCGCGGCGATGCCCAGCGTAGGCGCGATCCAACCTTTGGAAGACGATCTTCGCGTCCCGGTAGTCACGAGTATGCAGGCGATGGCATGGGGCGCGTTGCGCGCCCTGGGCATCAACGAAAAAATAAGTGGCTACGGAAGACTATGGCAAGAGGGGTGAATGCATCCCGGCCCTGTCACCCCTACCTGCTGCGCTGGCCATTGGTGGACAGGCTGGCCGGCGCGCCGTACAATCCATTATCGGCGCCGGAAGTTGAAGAGAAATTCCTCATGCTCAGCACTGCGGTGCTGGGTGACAGGCAGTCTAAGTCAATCGTAGAAACATGCCGGCAGATAGAAAATGTCACGGACAGATCGACCCTGGGAGCGTTGTTGAATTAAATCAGCCGTTGATCAAAACTACTTGAGAAAGGTCATCCCCAATGAAACAAATCTGCTTTGTGTGTCAAAACGTCGATTGCGCGGATCGCGGCTCCGAAGAACTCATGAATGAACTGGCTAACCAGGTAGCCGCGCGGTCTCTGGATGTGGAAGTAAAACCTTACATATGCTTTGGCGGGTGCGAATACGGGCCGAATGTCGTGATCCACCCGCAGAAGAACTGGTATGCAGGTGTCAAACTCGAGGACCTCCCAGAGATATTGGAATCTCTAGCCGGAGGACCTGTTGTCAGCCGACTCGACACTATCGACCCCTCTTTGAAGCAGATGATCTACGAGCTGCTGGACGCCGGCGTTTTCTAGGAAAACCGCCGCCCGCATTAACCAACTCGGGCGCCACGTCACTAACGCTCCTCCTCCATGCACCCGGTCTCCTGCCCCTCCGGGCCGAACATTAGAAAATTCTAATCCGCCTTTCATTCTCCTCTCATCGTTTCGACTTAAACTGTTCGATGAAAAGCACTATTGTGAAATCATCGTGGACCCACTCCACGACAAAGGAGGAGAAAAAATGAAATCGAAGAGAGGAACTTTTGTCGCGACTGCGTTGGCAGTCGCCCTGATTGGCGGAGGATTCGCCCTCGGCCGCGAAACCCAAAACCCGGCGGCGTCGGCATCTGCGCCTGCGAATGATTCCCTCGCTGTCTCGCGACCCCGGAACGGTCCTCTGCCGTCGTTTGCCGATTTGGCTGCGCAGGTCGCGCCTGCTGTGGTTAACATCAAGGCAACGTCGATTGTGAAGACCGGTTTTCCCGACCAGATTTTCGGCGAGAATTTTCCCTTTCCCGGCTTTCGGGTTCCGATTCCGCAGCAACCCGAACAGTTCAAACGTCAGGGCATGGGATCGGGATTCATTATCCGCAAAGACGGCCTGATCCTGACGAACAACCACGTCGTGGAAAACGCTCAGGAGATCACGGTCACCTTGAGCGACAAACAGCAATACAAGGCCAAAATCCTGGGGCGCGATCCTAAAACCGACCTGGCGGTCATCAAAATCGAGCCCAAAGCTTCCTTGCCGGCCGCGACACTCGGCAACTCCGATGCGCTCCGCGTAGGAGACTGGGTGATGGCGATCGGCAATCCCTTTGGCTTGAGCAACACGGTTACCACGGGAATCGTGAGCGCCAAAGGAAGGATGATCGGGGCCGGGCCGTACGATGACTTCATTCAAACGGATGCGTCGATCAATCCGGGTAATTCCGGGGGCCCGCTCTTCAATATGGCCGGTGAAGTTGTGGGGATCAACACGGCCATTTTCAGCCAGAGCGGCGGCAACATCGGTATTGGCTTCGCCGTTCCAGCGAACCTGGTGAGAAGTCTCGTTCCTGAGCTGGAGACCAAAGGCACAGTCACGCGCGGTTGGTTGGGTGTTGCGGTTCAGCCGGTGACGCCCGATCTCGCGCGCTCTTTTGGCCTGGATAAAGAACGAGGCGCGCTCGTGGGCGACGTCATGCCTCAAGGCCCCGCCGACAAGGCCGGAATTAAACGCGGTGACGTGATCGTGAGCTATGACGGCAAGAAAATCGACGAGTCATCAGCCCTGCCGGGTCTCGTGGCTTCGACCCCGGTAGGAAAAACGGTCTCGGTCGAGGTCATGCGCGATGGCAAGACGAGAACACTCAGCGTGGCCATCAGCAAACTCAACGATCAAACAGCCGCGGCCAACACGAAGGAGCAAAAGAGCGACTGGGGACTGGCGATGCAGAACATCCGGCCCGAGGAACGGCGCCAAATGGGTCTCACGGCAAAGGAGGGCGTTCTCGTGGCATCTGTCATGCCGAACAGCCCGGCTGCGGAAGCGGGAATCCAGCCAGGCGATGTGATCTTGCAAGTCAACCATGCTTCGGTGGCCTCAGCGCAAGGCGTGAAAGATGAGGCCGCCAAAGCTAAAACAGACCAGCCCTTGCTTCTTTTACTCCGCCGCGCCGACGGGAGCACAATGTTTGCCGCTTTGTCCCGCAGCATAGGGTAAAGTCTCGCAATCGGATCTCCACAAAAACAAAAAAGGGGGTAGGTTAGAGTTTCGCCTAACCTATCCCCTTTCCGGCCCGCTCCCCGACAATCAAAAAAGAATTTCTTGCTCTCATACGGATTCCATTTCGGTTCATCTACCGTAG
>JBOHVR010000366.1:0-3538 GCA_050735755.1 Binatia bacterium | reverse complement strand
AGAAGGAAAAGCATTGCGCGGCATGTCCAAGGCCACCAAGGCCTGATACAGGACATTAGCTGCTTCGTGACTCGGGCGAGCCACCGCAGTAGGCCAAAACAAAAAAATAAGATCCGCCACAGCGCTCATTGCGGCAATGCCGAAGGCATAGCGCCATAGCTGGGTCTTGCTTTGCATTTGCATCGGCGCAATCGGCATCAACAGGAACAAAGACAGATAGGCCCAGACAGCATTCGGCCTAAATCCAAGCCAGATATCGACGGCGCTTTCGTTCATAACAATTATTGGAAAAAAGACATGCCGCTGCAGCCAGAAATACGGCGCGAGAGCCCACAGATTCAAAGCCACAGCAAATGCGAGTTTTAGACCCAGATGCGCGCTGAGCCGCGTCCAAAGCAAGGATGAGTTCGCCAGCTGGAGCTTCATTGCTTTTCCTTGACTCGCGAGCGTTTGCCATTCTTGAACGTGGAGAATGGGGGCAGTACCAAGAGCGCATCGGTGACTTCATCCGCAGCAATCTCGGCGCCGGGTGCCAGAAGCGCGTATCCGCCGACTCGCGCGCCATCCCCAATCCTTACCGTGGCCAACAAGAGCTCGAACGCGCCTTGTGAGTTCTTCACTATCATGTGCGGATTGATCCGAACGTCGGCGCCAAAAACCACGTCATTGCCGACCTGCAGATAAGACCGATCCATAATGACGGTCCCCGGCGACCAAAAAGTGAGTCTGCCGATGCGCGCGCCCCATAGCCTCAGCCACAAGGAATAAAGCCCCGGCACGAGCCGGAGGGCTTCTTCCAGCGAGGAGAAGCGACAGAATATCATTTGCAGCTGGAGCAAAGCCCACCAGGCAAAAAAGGCTGTTGAACCCACGGCGATTCGACCCTCGGGAATGAGCCATGCCTTGCGCACGATCGTGGCGAGCGCCGGCGGCAATAAGTATAAGGCGGCGACTCCGATCAGCGCGCGCCAGAGCCAACTCGAAGGCCAGAACAGCAGCAATGCCAGCGTGATGATCTGCAAGAGCGGGATAAGGTTCAGCGCAAGAAGCAAAAGCTTCTGCCTGGCCGTTAAGCCAGTCGCGGACAGATTCGCCTTGATGGTCTCGGTGCCGGCGACCGGGTCATCGAATAATGACGCCTGCATAAGAGTTCTCCACGCGTTCTGTTGCCGGACGCGGTCCGCGCCACATCCGCGCATAGGCGCCAAACATATTGCCGCGCGCAAATTCCGCGCCCGAATAAAGGTGCGGCAAGTAGATCCAAGGCACGGTTGGGTTCATGTGATGGTTGAGGTGCCAATTATGGTTGAGCCAGATAGCGTCCAGCCAAAAGAAGGTCCTCAAGTTGCGCGCGCCCTTTTGCACGTCCCGCACGGTGCCAAAATGATGCACGTACTGCATCGCCGACCAGCTAAAACCGAAACCAAAAAGGACCAGCGCGTAATTCTGCAAAGGGATGTTTCCCAGCCCAATGACCGCTGCATGAAGAATCAATGCGAGCGACGCCTCCAATCGAATCAGCCGGAGAAACCTAGGATTCAGGGATGCGAGGAATGCCGCCGTGGGACGATCGAAGCTGGCGTACTTGGGCTCTACCAGCGCGGGCTTGATCAATGCGAGGACGTTGCCCAACACGATCACGATCCAAAAAAACCCCGTTAAGATCCCGTAGAACTGGAGGTGCTTCCACACGCGGCTCTCGCCGTTGAAATAAAAATCGAAGGCCTCGTCATCGGAACGGTTTCTGATATGGTGGCCCAGATGTCCCTGGCGCAAGAGGTGAAACGGAGCAGGAAAGAAGAGCGCGAGCAAAACGCCGCCGATTTGGTTAAAGGCGGCGTTGGGATGAAACAAATTATGCTCCGCTTCATGCAAAAGCGCGTAGCCTGTGTTCATGGCGATCCCATAGGCCAATGCGAGGAAGGCCAGGTTCCAGCCGCTCGCGGTCCGCCCCGCTAGCACGAGGATTGTCGGCAAAAGCGCGAGCAACAACGCGGCAAAAAGAAGATTCAGCCTCGCGGGAATCGGAAATGGCGCGCTATCCATGAGGTTTCCGGTTCGGCTGATAACCGCGAAGGACGCGCGACAAAGAGCAAAACTCAGGCGACCGATCGAACAGAGCGAACGTCTTGGGGACGATCTTTCGAGAATACAACGAAAGGTTCCATTCGCGGTCGTTCTTCAAGTTCAGAAGGGCGCGGCGCATCCGAGGCAGGCGCGGCGCAAGCCCGGGGCATTCGCCGACGAGGGCCGAGATCACGCGTAAACTGGCACGCTTGGGAGTCATCATGAATTCGCCGATAACGTGACGGAATAGCAGCGCGCTTAGATGGCGAGCGCGGGGGGTCGCTTTGCTCCATATTAGGGCCAGGATATCTTGATCCCACTGAACATGCTCAATCTCGTCGGCGAGATGCGCGCGCTGGACCGCGACAAAGTGCGGCTCCAGCTCTTCCTTTCGCCGCAGCGTTTCGTGCCCGAAGAAGACTGCCCGCTCTTCCTGGAGCATCATAAGCCAGACGAACAGCGGGAAGAACCACGGATGGCGGCTCGCCCAAGCAAGCACAGCGTCGAGCCCGGACGGGGTAATAACAAAGTGAAACTCCTTTTGCTCGTACCAATGCGGCAAACAGAGCCGGTTCAATTCGTGAAACATCCGCGTATGCCGGCGCTCCTCCTCCAGAAAAACATATAACCGGGCCCGAAGCGGTGGGTCGAGCCGCGTGCGCAGGAGACCCGAGAGAACCCTTTCGGCCACGAGCTTTTCAAAGAACATGATCTGTTCGTTGCAATAGCAGCCATGAAGTTGGTTGTAGCGGCGGCGCTGTTCGGGCGTCAGTTCTGCATAAAGAGGGGTGTAAAACAGCGGCGTGAAGGTTTCCGGCACGAAATAACGCGTGCCATCGACCGGGCTTTGCGGCCGGAAATCTGCGCTGGCCAACTTAGAGCGCCTCCTGCCGGTGTGAAATTGGCAGCTATTCAAAGTTGCCGGAGTCGAACACTTCCATTCGGTTCACCTGTCGAATGAATGCGGCTAGAGGGGCGTCCGACTTCACGAGGTTGCCGCGGAAGTCCAACTCATCGAGCAGCTCCCGATCTCTTATCAGAATATAAGCCATGACTAGCTTGCCGAGAAAAAGCAGGCAACGGTTGATTTGCAAAAGGTGCTTCATCCCCTGTTGTTTCGGCGCAAACAGAAAAGTTTGACTCGCGCTTCGCGCGCCTTCGAGCGGGCGGTGGGTAAAGAGAACCAGAAGAGGAAAAGGGCCAAGTTGGCCCTCGATCGTCGCCAGATTGCCGCCCCACGTCGTGAAAGCGACCGTTAGGATCTCGCCGGAGAAAGGGCGCAAGGCGCGCTCAAAAAGAGTGTGGCCGCGCAGCCGGATCTTCATGGCCAGTCTCACGCGAAACGGATCAGGCTCTTCCAGGACGGGTTCTTCCACAAAGTCCAATTCGTGAACCGTTTTGAAATGCTGGACGTCCAACCCATTGCACGTGACCACGTGAGGGTGACAGTACAAAGTCCGCGCCTTTAAGC
>JBOHVR010000365.1:0-3832 GCA_050735755.1 Binatia bacterium | reverse complement strand
GGCATGCCGGGGTCCTGTTGTCCCGTTAAACAAACAGGACTGCAAATTAACTGCAGATAATTTCGAATACGCTCTAGCTGCCTAATCGCAGCTAGCGTCTTACCGGCTTTCTCCCACGGGGCCGGATAAGGCGTCGATTAGTGGGATGGGCTGATTCTCCTGCCGGAGGGGATGAGGCTGAGATCTAAACCGGCTGGTCCTTCAAGATCCTGCCTCTGGGAGCTTGAAGGATGAGATCAAAACACCGGCTAAGCATGTAGTCGCTTTCGGCGGAGTATCTTCGGACGGGGGTTCAATTCCCCCCGCCTCCACCAAAAAACAAGAAAGCCTGGAAACCCAGGCTTTTTGTTTTTGGTGGAGCATTGGAGCATTCGAGATTGGAACAATGGAGAATGCGCCAGTGCGGTCCACTGCTCTATTTTCCATTTTCTCGCTTTAGGCAGTTCCCTGTGCTACTGATGCATTGGTCCATTGCTCTCAAAAAACAAAGCTTGGCTTCGGTTTTTGTCATTCTGCCCCTTTGATTAGCGCAGTTAACATCTTGGAGATGACCTCCAGTTCCGCTCTTAGTTCCTGACACGTCTCCTCTGTCATCAAGTTCTTTCGCCTACAAAGCTCCACCAAAGGCACGCACTCAAAGGCAGAGCCACGCGCAATCCAGAAGAAATTCCGCCGATCCCTCACGTGCCATCTTCCATTGCCCTCCGCGATGTTCAGCGAGATGGAAATAGACGCCCTCCCCAGTCGATCAACCAAATGAGAGTTCCCTTTGCCCGCAAAGGCTTCCGTGAGTCCGTCGATCTTTTCTGCGAGATCGATTGCCCGCTGATAGACTTCCAGCTTTTCAAACATGAAGCTCATACTGTTTTACGGCCGCCGCCGTGCACTTTGCGCTTTCTCGTCGGTTGCCTTAAGCCCGCCAATCGCAGTTGGCAAGAAATTCCGTTTGCTTGCAGAATTACCAAACGCGATTCATCTCTTGCTTTCAAAATGAAAGCAACTTAGTCTTAATAGATGCGAGCGGCCACTTTTGACAGCTCGTTTTGGGTCCACGCAGTTTATATGGATCTTGTCGAGTTCTTGCTTTCGGATTTTGAGTTGATCTGCACTAAGGCAGTGGAAAACGAGTTGGGACGCGATAACCCAACGAGCCGCCGACTCAAGGCATTACTAACTGACAAAAGCATCAAACGGGCTGCGCCAAGGTCGGAGAAGATTAAATTGTATGGAGATGGGGAGAGAGCCGCTATTAATCTCGCTTTGGAGCGAAAGTTTCTATTGCTAATTGATGACTGGAGACCTTATGAGGCGGCACAAGCAGCGGGAGTTGAGGTCGTCAATTCCTTGGCCTACTTGGTCGGCCTTTATGAACAGAAACGGATTACACTGGAACGGGCGTTGCAGGCCTTAGCTAGAATGACGCGCCGCGGAACTCTGAGACCCGAGTGGATCCATTCTGCGCTGAGGGTCGTAGCGGAGATCCGACGGAAAGGAGAAAACTGATGAAGAAGGAAAAACACGAGAAGACGACAGTTACTGTACGATTAACCGACGAGGAAGATCAGGTCTTGAGGCGTCTCTGCGCGCTTAAAAAGACGAGCAAGACTGGATACCTTGCTCGTCTTGCTAAAGACCAGGCCAAGCGAGAGCTACTCGGTTACGCCGCTGAAGAATACCTGGAAGGAAAGGCGTCCCTAAGCGAACTGGCGAAAAAGACTGGCCTGGATGTACCCACAATTATGGATGAAGTTGCCAGCATCAAAGGGGAGGACAGGCGGGCCGTAGAGGCCTTTTTGTCCGCGGTGGAAACGCTCTCGAAGTTAAATAAAGACTCGCAGTTCTATGATCTGGCTGTCAACGCCGTCAAACAATAGCTGATGGCTCCCCGGCAACCGTGGTCCAGCGCGAGTGTTTGTGCCCGTCCCTAATGCCGATGCGCAAACTGTCTCCCTTAGCACCAGCCGAAAATTTAGCCATCATTGAACGATCCAGGTCACGCTACAAGAAAGAGGGAGCCATTTCATCTGCTGAGATACGCCGGCGCTTACAATTGAAGTGATTGAACCTGACTGGCCGATATCTGATTTTTTCCGTTTAGCACATTCAGGAGTCGTTGAACTTCCCCCCGTTTGTCCCCACGCCCTCCGACATGTCTCATTTTGACGTTTTGAGAATTGTCAAACGTGAAAGCAAGCCACTTTGGATGCTGGCCTCCGAATCGTGTCATTTCGACGTTTCGGGAATTCTCGAAACGTGGAAGCGTCAGCGAGATGGGTTTGGAGATCGATCCAACGGCAAAGCGAACCCAGCTAGGACTGCCATGGCATGGGGAATGACACTGCTCTGGCCGTGGTTGCCGCATCCTGCTCCAATCGCTCCAAAATCCCTCCTGCCACGTAAGGTCTAGTGCTTGCTATCTCTTGAGCATCGCTTTTACTTTGGTTTCTTGCTTTTTATTGGTAGGAGTCCGCCGTTTTGAGCTTTGAAAACGTGAAAGTGTGCGCGGCGATTTTCTGATCCAGCGCGGTTGGCTTTTTCTTTCCGAGTTCCTGATTATCCTCCCGCGCTGAGCGGGCTTTTATTTCGACCGCTTCCTTAGTCTTTTGCCTTGCCTTCAGTTTGCTTTGAGTTGGCAAAATCGTGCATGCTCCGAAATGCACTTGCTCTACTGATCTTCGGGAACTGTCTTCCCTTGAAGATTATCTCAACTCGAGATACTATCTTTAGGTCTGCATATCATCACCCGAAAAAGATTGATCGAGTTTGGCAGGAAGCATCCCGATGCGTGCGTTCCGCTGAATCACTGGTATACCGTCGTAAGGAAAACCGATTACGCTTCTTTTGCCGAACTGAGGATTACCTTCCCATCCGCAGACCAAGTGGAGAAATTTACCGTGTTCAATATAGCGGGGAACAGATTTCGATTGATTGCTGCCATTCATTACAACCGGAAGAAAGTCTACATACGGCACGTGCTCACCCATGCGGGAGTACAGCCGCGGCCGGGGAGGAAATAGTCATGTCTGCCACATTTATCCGCGAAACCCATGCCGCTTACCGGCGGCTTCGGCGATCCATTCCCCTGGGGGTCTTGCGCTCCGAGAAGGAATATCAAAAGGCCGTGGCCATTCTCGATGAGATTCTCGATGAAATCGGGGAAAACGAAGTTCACCCCTTGGCCGATCTAGCCGAAGCACTAGGCCTGTTCATCCACTCTTATGAAGAGGCCCATGCCAAAATCCCGGAGTCGACGGGCCCGGAGGTATTAAAATCGCTGATGGAAGAGCACGGGCTAAAACAGTCCGACCTGCCCGAGATCGGGAGCCAAGGGGTGGTGTCAGAAATTCTCTCCGGCGCACGCGAACTCAACATTCGACAACTCCGCCGTTTGGCCAAACGATTCGGGGTCTCCCCCGCCGTTTTTATCAACGCCTAATGAGATAAGAGCGCCAACAATTTAGACGCAATGTTCCAGAAAGTAGCCGTCCGGTTTTCTCCTGCTCGAGTTTGTCTTAACCCCGCCGAATCGCTTAAGAGTCGCGGAGATTTCGCGCGACTCTTTTGATTGTGGTTGCGGCTCCGAACAAGGAAAAAACCACAATATCCCTTTTATGCTCGCTCAATGGGTTGCTTTGCCAACGCCCAGTTGTCATTTCGACGTTTCGAGAATTCTCGCAACATGGAAGTATCGCTTGACAGGAGAAAGAGCTTTGCCTTAGAAGGCGCTGGATGGAGGAAGTCAGATATCGGGAATCGCGGCTGTGCAGGTTGCTGGGTAATCCGGTGATCTATCAGGTAGTCGTGCTCCTTGGTTCTGAAGGTCCTCTAACAC
>JBOHVR010000364.1:0-3972 GCA_050735755.1 Binatia bacterium | reverse complement strand
CGAATTTCAAAGTCCCGCAAAAAATTGTAGTTCGCGATTCACTGCCGCGAACCACTAGCGGAAAAGTCATCAGGGATCCGTCGGTTCTTCTTGGCCCGCAAGGGTAAAACAGTCGTGACCAGTTCCTCGGGAGCGGAAGAGTTGATCGACCGAATCCCGGGAATCGGCGGCATCATCCTGGGGGTCTCGGAGAACCGGAACTGGATCGAGCTTCTTTACGAAGGCGATTTGATGCACACGAAGACAATTAGTTTGCCGGAAGGCGCTCTGTTTGATGTTTTTGTCGAGGAGATTCCCCACAAGACGACAGTTTATGAGTATCCGCGCACTTTGGTTTATTTTGACCGCCCGTGCACGGTGGAAATTATCCGCGCGGGGACAAAGCTCATCGTTAGAGGATGTCAATCAAACGAGAGATGAGCCCTTGTGTCTCGACTGAACTGTTCCAAGGCCCATCGAACCCACCATGGAGGCCGTCGCAGGCTGGCTCGGAGTCTGGAGTGAAAGCATTTTGTCGCGAGATGGGCTGGTCATGATTTGAATTGAAAAACTGGCATATCGTATTTAAGCCGGCCTAAGTTTAAGTGCCTCACGCCTTGGGAGATTTTTCGTCGATGTGGAGCCTCGAATAGCTTCGCCTGCCGTTCCGATACCGTTGGCTGGCGTGGTGTCTTTGAGGTTCGTTTAAAAACTCTATCGGTGGACATCCTTCGCATCCCCCTGGAAAAACGCGGAATGAATGGCGTAACACGACGCAACACAATCCTGGGAAAATCCTCGTCGGAACCGGCCGGCTTTTCATACCGGCGCGCCCACCGGCTCTTTCCACAGTGCGACTTCCTCGGTTCCAGAAAAAGCGTATTTCGTTATTGCGGCCCGATCTAAAGCAACTCCCAGGCCCGGCCCTTGCGGGGCAATCATAAAGCCGTCTCTGAACTCCGGCGGCTGGCGCAGGATCTCCGTGCGCAACGGGTTAGAAGTGGTATCGAGCTCCATGACGGGGCTGTTTTCGAGAGCGGCGGACAAATGGAGACTGGCCGCGAGCGCCACCCCATCCCCCCATGTGTGCAGCGAAACAGGCAGCTGATAGCGGCTGGCCAGTTCTGAGATTTTCACAATTTCGCTAATACCGCCAGCGCGAGCCACGTCGGGCTGCAAGTAATCGACGGCGTTTCTTGCCATGAACGCTTCAAAGGCAAAGCGGGTGTGTAGGTTTTCGCCGAGCGCGATGGGTACCTGCGACTGGCTTTTGAGCCGAGCATGCGCTTCGATGTCCTCCATAAACATCGGTTCTTCGAGCCAGGTCACATCAAGTTCAGCGAACGCTGCCGCGGCCTTGACCGCGGCTGCGATTTTATAGCCTTGATTCGCATCGGTCATGATCGTGAAATCCTTGCCCAATCTTTCTCGAACAGCACTGACAATCCTAACATCTTGGGCGAGATCAAACCCGACCTTAATTTTGAGCGCGCGAAACCCTTGTTCCGCAAAAGCCACCGCCTTGTGCACGACGCGCTCCACCGCATCCGGATAGAGCGCCGTGGCATAAACCTGCACCCTCTCTCGGCGCGGCCCGCCGAGCAACTTATAGATCGGGAGACCTTTCACTTTACCCAGAATATCCCAGAGCGCGATATCAATGCCGCTCAGGGCGACCACGCCGATTCCGCGCGAGCCGAATTCCCGAATCCCACCGCGGAAATAGGCTTTGTCCCATACTTCCTCGATGCGGGTCGGATCCATGCCCACTAACAAGCGTTTGAGCACCCGTTCCACGATAATTTCAATGAGCATGCCGTTCCCGGAGCAAGAGCCAATGCCGGTGATTCCTTCATCCGTGTGCACCTCGACCAAAAGCGCTGACCGAGCGGCCCGAACCCCGCTGCGACTATGCACCTGACCTTCAGTCGGGAGAGAAGCCCGCAGGCGGATTGTCTTAATATCGGTGATTTTCATCTGAGCTCACGTTAAGGCCATACCGCCGGGTCAAGCGAGGCGCCAGAATTTCCCCTCGATGGCCTCGCCATTGACATGTTCGTATTCCGTCGCATCCTCTCCTCTCACTCTGCCGCTGCTCTCAACCCTGGCGAGCCCGGATTTTTCTTTGCGCGCGCCAAACCTGAGCATGGCGAGATCCCTTCCTCCGGTGTTTTGGAAGCAGTAGGTCCAGTCGCCGGGAATCAGAATCCCCTCGCCTTTCCTGACGACGGTGCTCTTATCCTTCTTGTCGTAGAACGTGACCTCGCCATCCAAGACAACGAACACGTGGTCCTCACCCGGATGATTGTGCAATGTGTTCTTACGGCCCGGCGTGTAATAGTTCAGCATGACGGTAACCAGATCCGTGCGGGCCAGAGGCATCTGGCTCCGCCCGCCGGTTAGCAAAGGCGTTTTGATCTCAAATGTGCGCGCTTCCATAATGACCTCCTTGCTTCAATCTTTTTGGAGTCAACTCCCCGCTTGGAAACCAGCGTAGGATGGGTTAAGTCCTTCGACTTCGCTCAGGACGGGCCTTAGCGAAACCCATCTTTATCAGCGGTGGGTTTCGGCGCCGTGCGCCTCTACCCACCCGACAATTTTTTCTTTTTGTTTGATATGCGATTGGCTGCCTACTGCCTCTTCGATATTCCTGAAGCCATCGCGCTCCAGCAATTTCAACAAGCCCTGATTGATCCGCTTCACGGCTCCCGGTCCTTCGTAAACAAAGCCTGTGAGGATCTGAACCGCGCCGGCGCCGGCGGTGATCTTTTCATAAGCGTCCTCCGCGGTGAAGATTCCTCCCACGCCGATGATCGGCAACTTTCCCTGGGTCGATTTGTAGATGTGCCGGATAAATGAAGTCGCCCGGCCGCGCAACGGTTTACCGCTCAGCCCTCCGGGCTCGCTTGTGGGCTCAACTAGAGATTCGCGCATGAAGGCGGTTGCGTTGGTGGCGGCAATGCCGGAAAGCTTCTGGTCGAGCACGACCTCAATGATCTGGTCCAACTGGGAAAATTCCATATCGGGAGCAACCTTCAGGTAAACAGGTTTCGGTGGTTCACCGAGTTGCGGCGCCAGGTCTTGATTCTTGCCCTGAATGACCGCGAGCAAGGCTTCCAAATGACCTTTTTCCTGCAGGTCCCTTAGGTTAGGCGTGTTGGGCGAACTTACGTTGAGCGTAAAGTAATCGGCGAATCGGTAAAGTTTTTCGAATGTGAACAGATAATCTTGCGCGGCATCTTTGGTATCGACAATCTTGCTGCGCCCGATGTTGATCCCAAGCGGCAACTTCGGAAGCTCATTTCGCTGCTGGAGTTCACGCAGCTTGGCGCTGATGGCCTTTGCGCCCTCGTTATTAAAGCCTAGCCGGTTAATCAACGCGCAGTCTTTTGGCAGGCGGTAGAGTCGTGGCTTCGGGTTTCCCGGCTGCGCGTGAGCGGTCACGGCGCCGATTTCGACAAAGCCAAAACCAAATCCGGCCCAGATCTTCAACGCCTTACCGTTTTTGTCCAAGCCTGCGGCAAGGCCGACCGGATTGGAAAATTTGAGCGTGTCAAGACGAGTCTCCAGACGGCTATCGGTGACGGCGTAAACATTTTCCAGCAGTCCTTCAATGAAACTCAACTTTGAAAGCATGCTCAGCGTCTGCTCGTGTGCTTCCTCGGGATCTTGCAAAAAAAGAATCGGTCGGAGAAGACTTTTGTAGATCACGATAGATCTATAGCACATCGATTTGCCCGCATGCCATGCAAGAGAATGCGGCGGCGCCACCGGGCCGGCAATCCTGTCAACTTCCGTCTCTGATCTGCCCAAACCTAGCACGCCAAAAGGATTCCGCTGGAGACCCCGTTCACCTTGACAAGCTTTCATAGATGAGGCTCTTGAAGCCTGACCGGGTGTTCTTGCAGAATCAAAAAAAGCAACCTGTGCCCCTCTCTGCCCAGTCGAAGTGTTTTCGTTTCTCTGAAATTCAATTCCTGATGAATCCTTTTG
>JBOHVR010000363.1:0-1987 GCA_050735755.1 Binatia bacterium | reverse complement strand
GGCAAGGAGAAAAAGAAACATCGAAACCATGCCGAGGCTGAACTTTTCCACGCCGTCGAGATCAGCAGGAGCAAGGAGCCAAACCCAAGGAGATAGAACAAGCAGGACACCGCCTCCCAACGCGATTCGTGAAAAACGGGCCGCGTGTGTGCGCCAGGGTTCCTGTCGGGTACTTTCCGCGGGACCGATCTGGGTCGCTTCCCATGCCGGATACAGCGCCGCCAGGACGGCAGCTCCGACACCGCTGGCAAGCCCGATCCAGATTTCGCGCCCTGTCAAAACGGTTCTCTCCGCGTCGATTTGGAAGAAAAGATTACTCACTGTCTGGGTGACCGAGACGATCGCGCCTTTGGCAAGAAGCGTCCCGACCCACAGGCCCATCAAGGAGCCGGCACATGCAAGAACGAAGGCTTCCAAAATAAAAAGGACGAGAATCTGCCGGCGCACCACTCCCAGACAGCGCAGGATGCCGATTTCGCGCCGCCTTTGGACAATCGAGACCGACACGGCGTTGTAGATAAGAAAAACGCCGACGAAAAGCGCCACCAGGCTGACGAAGACAAGACCGACGCGAAACGAGGCAATGAGCGATTCAATCTGTTCGCCTCGAGCGCTGGGACGCTCGACTAGCGCCGTGCCCGCGAGTTGCGCCGCGAGCCGCTCTTTGACGGCGTCGATTCTCTCGCCCTCGGGAACCGTCAAATCGATAACGTCCAGTTTTCCCGCTTTGCCCAGAGCGATCTGGGCCACGGGAAGATCCATCAAAGCAAAGCTTCCGCCGAAGGCTTTCGCCGTGCCTTCCTCCTTCAGCAAAGCGCGAACGGTATAGCTCTTCACTCCTTCACTTGTGGCCAACGAAATTTTTGCGCCGGCGGAAAGGCCCAGACGCCGCGCCAGAGACTCCGTTACCGCGATCGAATCCGGCGGGGCGATGAAATCGAGCGCTTTTTCCAGGTCCAGGGTCGCCCCGCTGAACTGGTGCTCGCGTAAAAATGAGTCGGTGAGAAAGTCCACCCCCAGAATGAAAAGCCGCTCGCCCTTGAAGCCGATCAAGGGTAAGAACCCTTCGACGCTCCCGGCGACATTTTCAACCCCCGGCGTATCCCTGACGACAGGCAACAACGATTCTTTGACGCCGCTCTCGCCGTTGGTCACCTGCAGAACCGCCTTGCCGGCGATCAGATCGATCGTACGGCGAAAAGATTGGACGACGGTGCGGTTGGCCATGCCGATGGCCGTAATGACCGCGACCCCCAGAACAATGCCGAAAAACGTCAGCGCGGTGCGCAAGCGGTGGCGTGCAAAGTGACGAAAAGAAAGGAAGCGAAGAAGACCGATCAATCTAGCGCCTGAGATCTTCCACAACGCCGTCGCGCAAGTACACGATGCGGTTGCCGTATTCCGCGGCCTGCAGGTTGTGGGTGACCATGACCACCGTGGAGCGCTCCTCCCGGTTGACTTGCTGAATCAGCGCGAGAACGCCGTCGCCGTTTTTGGAATCGAGGTTGCCCGTCGGTTCGTCGGCGAGCAGGATCAGCGGAGAGAAAACCAACGCGCGGGCAATCGCGATGCGCTGCATCTCGCCGCCCGAAAGTTCCTCGGGAGTGTGTTCCGCGCGCGCGCTGAGACCGACCCGCTCCAGCAATCCGTCGGCGCGCGCGGCGGCCTGACCGCGACTCTGGCCGTCGAGGATCAAAGGCAGCATGACGTTCTCCCGGGCCGTCAGCAGCGGAAGCAGATTGAAAAACTGAAAGATGAATCCAATCTTGGCGCGCCGAAAAAGCGTCAGATCATGGTCCGGCAGCTGCGAGATGAGCCGTCCATCAACAAGAACTTGTCCCCGGCTCGGCCGGTCGAGGCCGCCCACGAGGTGGAGGAGAGTGCTTTTACCCGAACCGCTGGGGCCCATAATGACGACAAAGTCTCCTTGGGCGATATCAAAAGAAATGCCGTTAAGCGCCGTAACCTCGCTTCTCCCCTGGCCGTA
>JBOHVR010000362.1:0-8734 GCA_050735755.1 Binatia bacterium | reverse complement strand
CCCTACGACCGATTCATGGAAGCGCAGGGAATTTCTATTCACCGCGACATCGGGGTTCATAAGGTCCAGGACCTCCCCTTTTCCCCATGGAAACGACTAGGCGGCCGCGGCATCGCCATCCAGCTTTTGGGAACTGAGGGCATGTATGGGCTCTACGTGGTCGAGGTGCCGGGCGCGGGAGCGTTAAATGCCGAGCGCCATATGTACGAAGAGATCTACTACGTCGTGGAAGGACGCGGCACGACCGAAGTGTGGCAGCCAAGCCGTCCGAAAAAACTGACATTCGAATGGAGCCGGGGCTCGCTGTTTGCCATTCCGCTCAACGCCATGCACCGGATCGTGAACGCAACTTCCTCTCCTGCGCTGCTATTGGCGGCCACCACGGCGCCGAATATTTTTAACCTCGTCCGAGACGAAGATTACGTCATGAATTGTCCCTACGAGTTCCTGGACCGTTTCGACGCGTCGGATGATTATTTCAAGCCGGTGGAAGATGTTTACGCCGAGCCCGTGCGCGGCCTCGCGATGCGGCGCACCAACATCATCCCGGATATTGTGGCCTGTGATCTGCCGCGCGATAACCGGCGCTCCTTCGATTATCGGCGAATTGAGCCGCACATGGCGGGCTCCAACTTCTACATGAAGATTGCGCAATACAAGACGGGCCAATACTCAAAGGCGCATAAGCATTCCTCAGGGGCCATCCTGGTATGCATTAAAGGCAAAGGCTTTAGCCAGACGTGGCCCGACCGGCTGGGGATGCGGCCGTGGGAAGCAGGACTGGGAGATCAGGTGAAAAAGCAAACTTACGAACCCGTGGGAATGATCAGCGCCGCCCCGATGAAAGGAGACTGGTTCCATCAGCACTTCGGCACGCATCCGGAGGGTTTGCGTCTCCTTGTTTTTGATGGTCCGTACGGTCCTGGCTTTCGGCGTGGCGGCGCGCCGGGTGACCACGCGATCGATGCCGGCGCTGTCGACACGCACGAAGGTGGCAACGCGATTTCATATGTGGACGAAGATCCACAGGTTCGCAAGACCTACGAAGCCGCAATCGCGGCCGGAGGGATGAAAAGCGGTATGCCCTCCTGGGTCTACACCCAACGCGTTCCGCCGGCAGGCGAATTCGAGCCGGGCGGGGTATAGACCGGCCTAACTTGAGGCTTAGTTTTTAGCGCGAGCTAAGCCTCAACAGCTTTCAAACTTCTCCTTGTCTGTCGCGGGCGCCGGATAAGGATTTCGAAGCCCCTGCGCTGCGCTCGCAGGCGGCAATGGTTGAATCGGCTTGCGAAGTTTTGTCGGTGGAGTGGAAATTCCGTTAATGTCGATATAGTTCAATTCACGATTCTCTTGGACGCAGCGGAGCAATAGAGCGCCGCGCTGCATATCTCCCATGCCGACGAAATCCGCCGGGACCCTGAGTTGGTCGCCGACGGCGCGCGTTAGGATATCGAGATATTTACCGCTCCCGATGCTGCCAAGAAGGACAATCTCGCAACCGGGACCGACCCTGCCGGCAAGTCTTTTGGCGTCACGCAGCAGCGAACGGCGATAGCGGGCATTATTCTTGTTAATCGGCACGCGCCCGAAACCGCGCAGCTTCGATAGTCGAATCGCCGTGTCGTGCGTGAGAAGTCCCGCGCTCGGGGTGATGACCAGAACTCCAGGTCCGTCCGCTGGCGGCCGGGCAAACGCGCGGGCATACGCAAGCTTGCCGCGAAAGTAAAGCGCGCTTAAGAAACTGAAGACCTCGCCTAAAGGAACTCCTTCGACGCCCCTCAGCCGGTGAGCAATTTCCGACCGCGAATCTCTTTTGAGAATCCACTGCGCCCGCTGCCCGTTGCAATTCGCCGGTGAAATAAGAAACACGCGATTCATGGATGGACGGCCTTTCTAAAAGCCTCGGTATTCATGGTGTTCAGCACCTCATCCCGCGTGAGCCAACCGCGCCGCGCCATCGACACGCCATGCTGCAGATTGCGCAGGTTTCTAACGGAGTGAGCGTCGGTGGAAACGATAAACTTGATTCCGCGCTCGCGCGCGGCCCGAATCCAGCGCGGTTCCAGGTCGAGGCGGCGGGGATCTCCATTCACTTCGATCGCCGCACGGGACTCAGCGACCGCATCCAAGACCTCTTCCATCCTGCACTCGAGCGGCGGCCGTGACTGGATCAGCCTGCCCAACGGATGCCCCCAGACTTTAAAAAAAGGCGATTGAATCGCCTGCACGATACGGCGGGTCATCTGGTCGCGGTCCATCTTCGCGCGGGCGTGAATGCTGGCGATAATGATATCGAACTGCTCGAGAATGCGATCGGGATAATCCAATGAGCCATTTTCCCGGATATCGGACTCGGTTCCTCTAAGCAGTGTTATCCTCACCATCCCCTGCACCCGGTCTATTTCCTCCCATTGCGTCATCAGCCGGTCTATTTTCACACCGCGGGCGTAAAAGGCGCTCGGTGAGTGATCCGTGATCGTGAGATATTTCATGCCCATGGCTTCGGCTGCCAAGGCCATCTCTTCCACGCTGTTTTGGCCGTCGGAATAGGTCGTGTGGCAATGCGTGATTCCCTGAATGTCCTCGAGCGTTATCGGGACAGGCAGAGTTCCCGCTGCAGCGGCCTCGATTTCGCCCTTATCTTCCCGCAGCTCGGGAGGGATGTACTGCATTCCGAGCCTCTGGTAAATCTCCGCTTCGTGTTTGAATTTGCGTGTGTTTTGGACCGCGACATGCGATCCGAACGAAATCCCTTGCGCGCGTGCAAACCCTTCAAGCCTGGCACAATGCTTCTTCGAGCCGGTCAGGAAATGAAGCGCAGCAACGTAATCGGACGGCGAGACAACGTTGAGTTCGGCGCGGGTACCTTCCGCAAACTGGGCGATGCACTGCTGGCCGGTTTTCCCCACGCACTGAGCAAACGCCGGAAAGCGCAAAAAATGATCGATGACGGCCTTCGGATGCTTGCTCGCGGCTACAATCTTGAAGCGGCCTGCGCTTTCCTTGCGCCGTCGCACCGACCCGGCTATATCGGCGGCGGCAACTTCCGCAGCCGCCCGAACATGCTGCAGGAGCCGCTCGGCTTCTTCGAGCGCGCGATCGAGCAACATCCGCTGTTCGCGTTTTTGCAGCCTCGCGATTGCCGCAAGGAGCTTCGTTTCGGTTTTTTGGCCGAAACCCTTAACCTTACCGACGAGGCCTTGCTCGCACGCCGCTTTAACATCGGCCACGGTTGCGACTTTCAAGGCGTCATGAAGGGCAATGATTTTCTTTAGACTCAACCCGGGAACGGCGTTGAGTTCGATGGCCCCCGGAGGCAATTCTTGACGCAGTTTCTCCAACATCCTGCTCTGTCCCGTTCGGTAGATCTCCTCGATGACAGCGGCCAGAGCGCTGCCGATGCCAGGGATTTCCGTCAGGCGCCGCTTCCTTACCAGCGCATCCGGATCGCCCTGAATCTCTTCTAAAGAGCGCGCTGCCCGCTCATAGGCGCGCGCCTTGAAAAGATTCTCGCCTTTTAATTCAAGCAGGCGGCCGATCTCCCTCAAAGCCGCGGCGATATAAAATCTATCCTGCATGCGTAAAATTGAGCGCCGGCCGGACTGCTCCCGACCCTCGTGGGCAGAAAATCATTCGCAGCACGTATCAACATAACGTCCGGAATGATTATCATCAACAGGCGATCAAAAACGCACCCGCTATTTGCAAGCAGCAAAGTTAAAGGCCGTGCCCGCTCGAGTTGAGCGAACGGACGAACGGCTCAGTGATTGAATTTCGCTGCGTTACCCGCCGGTTCGCGGAGAGCCCTTCGGCGGAGTTTATTCTTAGCACAGCGGAACTATCAACGGACTCGCGACCAGTCTCAGGCGGGAGAAAGAATAAACCACTACGGCGTTTTGATGGCGTCCGTCACTCACGTCATGTATAAGGGGTCGCTTTGGACTTCCGAGTTTTGAGTCTCAACCCAAGGCAGCGAAACTCGAGCTAGGCGCGGTCAACCAGCGTATTAGAAGGCAAACTCGGATCGAGAACTTTGCGGGCGCTTTCGACACCCGTGACCGGCAAGACGCTCGCATCGATCAAGCCAAGCTGCACCAACACGGAAGCCTGGTCCCAGTAGATGTGCTCGTGGACCAGCTTTCCGTCCTGGAACCGAACAATAGCGACTAAGGGGATTTCCACACGCTTCCCCGTGGGAGCAATGCCGGGCAGCATCCAATCCATTTTTATCGTGTGGGTGAACCTAAAGATCATTTCATCAACGAGTTGATCGTCACCGATGGTGCGGGAGACCGGTAACAGTTCCGTATCGGGAGGCATCTGCGGGATGAAGCGCTGGCCGTAAAACTCTCGCAGCTGCTCATGGCCCACCCCGCCCGTCATCACCGGGACGTGATTGACGTAGGCATCCTCAGTCATCGTAGCCAGGGTGGCTTCGGTGTTACGGGTTAGAAACTCGTGCTCGACATGTTCTCCCCAGAGACGAAGGAGCAACCGCTGAGAAGCCGTGAAGCCTGGCCGTTGCGCCGGTTGCTTGCTCATCTGTTGCCCTGATCCTAGTGAGACACCTGAGCGGCGCGGTTACGTATTTCTTCGAACGTGAGGTTTTCTTTGTGCGTCGCAATCGTCCACACGTGTCCGAACGGATCCTCCAACGTGCCGGATCGGTCACCGTAGAATTGATCGGCCACCGGCTTCAGGACTCTTGCACCCGCTGCCACGGCTTGGTTGAACTGAGCGTCGACGTCTTCGACGTAGAGCAGAATGCTTACCGGCGAACCGCCCAGTGCCTGGGGCCCCCGGCAGCCCAACTCAGGGAATTCGTCGGCCAACATGATTGGAGAATTACCGATCTTGATTTCGGCATGACCGACTTTGCCGCTGGGATCAGCTAAGCGCATCAACTCCTCCGCATCAAAGGCCCGCTTGTAGAAGTTAAGGGCATTAGCCGCCTCTTTCACGATCAAGTAAGGTGTCGCCGTGTGATAGCCTTCAGGGATGGATTTTACTTTGCCAGCCATAGCTCTTCTCCTTTTCCGATAAATTGTTCTTAGGCCGGTCTATCGGAGCGGCATCCGCGCTCGCGCGGGCCCTGAGGTTTCCTGAATCTCGCGGTGGGCCGTCTTACTCTCGCTCGCGGCTTTCTGGATCTTCGCGCAGACCGTCACACATGTCAATCCATTTGAGCTTGCTGTTCGTATGAGTGTGGTCTTGCGGCGATGCCAATTCAGGATTGTCGAGACTACACGTCGTTACATCAATCTCATTGGG
The DNA here is from genome assembly GCA_050735755.1 of Binatia bacterium. Lineage (GTDB taxonomy): Bacteria > Desulfobacterota > Binatia > UBA9968 > UBA9968 > DATMAM01. The sequence goes on along the minus strand of JBOHVR010000362.1, from coordinate 3,463 downwards.
AAAATCGTCATGCTCGAACGTCAGTTGCGTGCCGCAACGCCCACAAAAGCTTCGCGTCGCCTTTGCCGTTGAGCGGAACCGAACCGGATTGCCTAAAAGCAGGCGAAACTCCGATCGGCTCACAGAAAACCACGTCACGAAGGGGGCGCCCGTCGTTCGCCGACAAATAGAGCAATGACAGTTTGTTCTGTGAAGTGGCGTGCCCTCCGCCTCATAGCGAATCAGGCCGCAAAAACAGCCGCCGCTGAACATCTCTAGTCCGCTCGACGCAATGACGCCCGAGCCCGCCCTCGATCATCACGAAGGCTCGCGGTTAAGATTTCTTTCTTTCCTCGTTGATCAACTCAAGGACTTTTTTGCGCAGCTCATCGTTCGCATTCACCGTCTGGACCATCTGGGTATAAGACTCTTTGGTTAGACCTCCGTTGGTAAGAGCCTCATCGATCTTCGATTTTGCTTCCTCTTGAATTGCCTTACTTTTTTCCGGATCCTGCGTCTCTTTCAGACGCGGTACGTACGACTGATTGATCCTCTCAACCTTGACGTAGACTTTGGCGAAAGATTTCAGCTCGGTCTCGTTGACATTGGGTTGTTGACCGCTTGGAGCTTGCTGGCCGCTTGGGGCTTGCTGGCCAGCCGGTTGTTGACAAAACGCTGACTTCGTCAACGCAGCCGTCAGAAAAAACCCGCAAATGAACAAAGTCACAGCGAGAGTCTTTGGTATGCGCATCCATGCCTCCTTTGGCTAACATTACTTAAATGAACAAATCTTTCTCTTTTGTGGCAAGACATATGCCACAATCATTGCGATTGATTATGACTTGATTCAGAGGGAGCGATGGGAGAGAACTAGCGATGCAGAGGTCTATTTGTATGAATTATCCTGCACGATCGAATCGGCCAGAGTTAGAAGCGCGGAAAAAGGCAAGCAAATATCTTGTCTTCTGCGGTTTTGCCGCATGCAGTCCAAGCCCTACAGGTGAGTTGCGGGTCTTCTTCTCAGCTTCGAGAATCTTTTGCGCCGTTTGACAAACCACCCGCTTCTCCTGACTCCCATCGAAAGATGGAGCGGAAGAGCTTTTTTACCCGTGGGCTTCCAGGCGGTGTTTCGTCATGATTGGCGGAAGTTTCGCCGATACACCATGTAATTGGCGCAGACGAATGCGCCCAGCTTCTCGGCGGTTCGGCGCGAGCGCCAGTTATCATCACAGACCAGCGTGTAACTCAAGTATTTCGCTCCACGACGAACCAGCTCCAAGTATGCGTACGCCGCCATTGCCAGATTAACCCCTTGCCCTCGAGCCGATTCGCGAACGCCGATGGCAAGGATATTGAGCTTCTCGGAGTCTTTCAAAGTACGACCAGGCTTGAGGATAGCGGTCGCGGTTACCTCCGGCACCACAAACAACATGCCTACGGGTGCGCCCTCAGCATACGCGATGACCGACGTGTCGAATACGCCGGCCGGCTTAAACCCCTCGAACAAGAGAGAAATCTCGTCCTCGCGCAACGGTGTAAAGCCCCAATGGGCTTTGAAGGTGTCCTTCCAAGTGTCGGTGAAGTCGGTCACGCGGCGAGCATCCGGAAGGTCTTTGAGCGGCACAATCTCATAACCGCGACGACGCGCGCTCTCCAGCGCGTGGTTCCACTGTTCGACCCGCTCCGGCCGAACCTCGATCTTGTAGTCGACCCAACCCTTCTCGGACTCGAACCCGGCATCCTTGAGAAGCCGGTGGTAGTAATCGGGATTTTGGCGCGCGATATCCGGCGGGAGCGATTCGTAATCGTCGATGACAAACGGAAAATCCAGCAAACCGAACCCCGCTCGCGCGGCTTGAGCGCCGCGTTTTTTGAGCCATGCACACGCCTCGTCCATCAGAAGTTGCGTGGCCTCACGCCCGTCCGGCATCGCCTCGAACATAATGATATGTCCGAGATGCTCGTTCCAATGACGGTTGTGGCATTCATCCATCACGGCAACGGCCCGCGCGACAATGCTACCGCCGCTACGGGCCAGAAGCGGGCGGATGCTTCGCCCTTGTGCAAAGGGACTTTCACCGGTGAGAACCGGCAGATGCGACTCCAGGGGCGCCGGCCAGCGAGCGGCTCGATACTCGTAGACCTGATCATAAAATAGGACGAATTCCGTTAGCCCTTCGTTCCCCTGAGGAACTTCAATTTTCAAAGCCATTCAATTTTTCTCCTGAACGCGTTTCTCATTCCGAATCTGCTGACCGGTTCCATACGTAATAGCGACTCTGATCCGACAAAAGATTTTCTTTCTTAGCTGACGGCGTCGCGTTGACCGTCGGGTCAGCCGCGATTCGCGAAGACGCGGTCCACCGCTCGCAGCAAGCGGTGCGTGAAAGGAGCGTCCCCATTATCGTGTCTGCCGCCACTCGCGCCGCCACAAACGTTCGAGTTCCTGCACTACAGCGAAGGATGGGGCGCCGATCAGGGTTGTCTTGCCCCGCTGATAGATTTTCCCGTACACCACCCCCTGTGCGGCCGAGTACAGCACCACGGTGTTATTCTCGGCGCAGTCGTGGTTCTTGCAGGAGCTGACAAGCACGTACTCCGTGCCGGCGACTTTGAGCTTCTTCGTCAGCGGGCTCGGGCCATCGAGCTTGGCCAGCCAGGGCTCCCTGACCTTGGGACCCAGCGCCCTGTAATAGGCGGACTTGAATTTGAGGTCCAACATCATTCCCCCGGCATCGAGTGCCTGCTCGGAGGGCGGTCGCGGGGCAGAAGGGGCGACCGCGGGCTTCATATTGGCCGCATCACAAAGCCGATATTTATATCCGAGCAGCGCCTTGCCGAGATTAGCCCGAACCTTTTGATCCCCATCAAGCGTGATGTACTGGCCCGTCTTGTCACGATAAACAATGGCCAGCAATTGCATGCCGCCGGGAGCTTCGCTTAGCAATGCCACCTGATAGTCCGGCGGCGGCGATTGACCGAAGTACGAATATGCCGCCTGCACGTTAGCGCCGGCGATTCGCTTGTCGCCCTCCAATACTACGAGCGCATCGGCAAACACGGTCACCTTCGGCGCAGCAACGTTGCTGCAATCGGACAGATAGGTGCCGCCGTAGAGCCTGAGCGCCTGCGCATCCAGCCGGCCTTGCGCCCATGCCGGCGCGCTGGCCGCGACGAATGCGACGGCGCCGAGAATCAAACATCGAACGGCGTTCATTCGAATTCCTCCATTGGTTCCGTGGGAAGAGCCAAAGGTAACAGAAACGGTGGTGTCTCGGCCAACGGTCCGGAACACCTGCCAGCCGCAGAGTCTACCCAACTAGGCAGGAATATAGTGAAAGGCCTGCTATCTTTCAGGTCAGATGCATCGGTGCTTTTATCAAGACCTGAGTCAGTCTATTGGCAATATACCCGCATCGCTCATTTCATTTCCGCCTTAGGAAAGCCCAGTGCTTCGGTGATCTTTGCCTGGTAATCCTGCATC
>JBOHVR010000361.1:0-2811 GCA_050735755.1 Binatia bacterium | reverse complement strand
GGCCACCGCCTTGAGACCCAGCTTCCATGCCTCGATGTAAGCCTGCATGATCTCTTCCACGGTAATATCGCTCGGGACATTGACCGTCTTGGAAATCGAACCCGAGATAAACGGCTGGACCGCCCCGATCATCTTCAAGTGCCCCATGTACTGAATCGAGCGGCTGCCATTGGCGGGCTTGAAGGCGCAGTCAAAGACGGGCAGGTGTTCGTCTTTGAGTTGCGGCGCGCCCTCGATCGTGTCGTGCTCATCGAGATACTCGACGATTTCCTGAATTTCCTTGGAATCGTATCCCAAACGCTTCAAGGCGCGCGGCACCGTGTGGTTGACAATCTTGAGCAGCCCGCCGCCGACAAGCTTTTTATATTTTACCAGCGCGATATCCGGCTCAACGCCGGTGGTATCGCAATCCATCATAAAGGCAATGGTGCCCGTCGGTGCCAGCACGGAGATTTGCGAGTTTCTCACGCCGTACTTTTCCGCTTCATCGCAGGCCAGATCCCACATCCCGCGCGCTGCGGTGAGCAAGTCCAGCGGCACCAGGGAAGACGGAATTTTGTACGCCTGACCGCGATGCTTGTTCAAAACCCGCAGCATGGGCTGGCGATTCACGGTGTAACCCGCAAAGGGCCACATCTGCCGCGCTATGCGCGCAGACTGGAGGTATCCTTCTCCCGACATCAACGCGGTCACGGCCGCCGCATACGCCCGCCCGCCCTCGGAATCATAGGGAAGACCAAGAGACATCAGCAGGGCGCCGAGATTGGCATAGCCTAGACCCAATTCGCGGAAGCTGTGCGCATTGGCGGCAATTTCCGCGGTGGGATAGGAGGCGTTGTCAACCAGAATATCCTGGGCAGTGACCATAATCGCCACCGTGCGCCGGAACGACTCTACGTCAAAGGCGCCATTATCGTTAAGAAATTTGAGCAGGTTGATCGAGGAAAGATTGCACGCCGAGTTGTCCAGGTGCATGTACTCCGAGCACGGGTTGGAAGCGTTAATGCGCCCGGTGTTAGAGCACGTATGCCAGTCGTTGATGGTCGTATCAAATTGCATCCCGGGATCGCCGCAGTGATACGTCGCCTCCGCAATCATCCGCAGGAGCTCGCGCGCTTTGTACGTTTCGCATTCCTCGCAGCTGGTAACATAGCGTGTCTTCCATTCTTGGTCTTGCAGAGCCGCGGCCATGAATTCATCCGTCACGCGCACCGAGTTGTTCGCGTTCTGAAAGAACACGCTGCCGTACGCGGGTCCGTCGAGACTCGAATCGTAACCCGCCTCAATCAGCGCCCATGCCTTTTTCTCTTCCTCGACCTTGCAATTGATGAACTCGACGATGTCCGGGTGGTCGGCGTTCAAAATGACCATCTTTGCGGCGCGCCTCGTTTTGCCGCCCGACTTGATCACGCCGGCGGAAGCATCGGCCGCTTTCATGAACGACACCGGCCCTGAGGCTGTTCCGCCCCCCGCCAACTGCTCCTTCGCCGAGCGAATCTTCGACAGGTTGACTCCTGAACCGGAGCCGCCCTTAAAGATAATGCCCTCTTTGCGATACCAATCGAGAATCGATTCCATCGTATCATCGACCGCAAGAATGAAGCACGCCGAACACTGCGGCTTTTCTTCAATGCCGCAGTTGAACCAAACCGGGCTGTTAAAACAGGCGAGCTGGTGGAGCAGGATGTAGGTCAGCTCATCGCAAAAGATCTTGGCGTCTTCCCCGCCGGCGAAGTAGCCGTCCGCGCTGCCCCATGAGGTAGCCGTCTCCGCCACCCGGCTGATGAGCTGGCGCACGCTGCGCTCGCGTTGCGGGCTGCCTAACGGACCACGAAAATACTTCGAGGCCACCACATTGGTCGCCATCTGCGACCAAAATTTTGGGATCTCCACATTGGCTTGCTCGAAAACCACCTTGCCTTTTTCGTTAATAATACTCGCGGTGCGGGTCTCCCACTCCACTTCGTCATACGGGCTTATACCGGGACGGGTGAAATAGCGCTCCAGTTTCAGCCCGCCTTTTGGCGCCAGATTGCCCTCCGGTGCCCCCTCGTTCCTCACAGGTGCTGTGGTAGCCATCCTCGTATTCTCCTTTCCTTTGGTTCTAAATTCATCTTACAAGACTACTTTATGTAGGGGAAGAGGCATTATGTTCTACAACATGTAGTGTGTCAAGAAAATTTTCAAAAAATCGAAAGCTGTTGTATCTAAAGCGCTTTTTTGGTTATGATGGCGGGAAATATGGATCGTAAAGACCCGCAAGTAGAACGGCTCGGCCAAATTCTCGACAAGTCGCTCAAAAGACTCGAGCTGTCCGGCCGAATCGAGGAATACGGCATATGGCCGATCTGGAATGATTCCGTCGGTCCCGTCGTTGCCCGTAACGCCCAGCCCGAAAAGATTCGTAACGGCACTCTCTTTGTCAGCGTCACGAGCCCTACATGGATGAACGAACTTCAATACGTGAAGGAGATCATAATCGACAAGCTAAATGAGCGGATCGGCCGGGAAGTTGTAAAGAATATCTTCTTTGTGATGGGACGACAGGAAGCGCCCAAGCCACCGCAGCCCGCCCAGGCTCCCGCCGAATCCGCCGCCTCACCTGAACCCCAGCTGAAGGAAACGCAGCTTGAATCGATTCGTGACCCCGAAGTGCGTCACGTCCTCAAACGCCTGTTCGACACTTCCACGCGCAAAGGGCGCGAGTAAATTCGACCATCGAGGACGGCAGATGGCGAGCAGTGATTTGAACCGTTTGATCTATTGGAACGCCTTGAACCGTTCAACCCGTTCCAGTCGTTTAGCTTACTC
>JBOHVR010000360.1:0-2472 GCA_050735755.1 Binatia bacterium | reverse complement strand
TCATATTGGTTTGTGGCTATCTCTTCCTTCATAGCTATTGTCCTCCTCCGTATTTTTTACTCGTCGCAGGGATTTTTTACTCCCGCCATTTTTTTTCGCGGCGCGGGAGATTGTCTAAGTTTCGCGACACGATGCCGGCGCAATTCTCCCGCCGGCAAGACAGAATCTGCCACTATTCAGGGTTCCGCGCAACCTGCAAGCACAATCTGCAGGGGGCCGCAATCGGTTCTGTCAAAATCGATTCTCTGCTTCAGAACTGGGGAATCAAGTTGAGCGTTGTCCCGATCCCGCAACGTCTCTGCTCGAACGCGTCCCGCTCGCAAGCAATGAGATATTGGCGCGTGATTTGCTCCTGAGAGTGGAGAAATTAGTCCGCAGCGAAGGAGGCTCATGCGATTTTTAAAAAACGCGGCGAAGCTCGGCTCTTGTTTTTTCATCGTCTTGTTCACTTCAGCGCTCGGGCATCTCGCTCACGCCAGCCCGGGCTTTGGATTCGATAACGTTTCTGAGTTAGCCAAGAAGCTTGCCGCCGAGCCGTTTAAGCCGCCGCAGGCAATTCCTGATTTCCTCACCCAGCTTAGCTACGATCAATACCGCGACATCAGGTTCGATCCGGAACAATCTCTGTGGCGCGAGACTGGCGGAAATTTTCAGGTCCAATTCATCCATCCGGGACTCTTTTACCGGCATGGGGTACGCATTAACACCATCGCGAGCGACGGCATCCACAAGGTCGCGTTCGCTCCTGACTTGTTCACGTACGGCGCCAACAAATTTCGTGACAAGATCCCTGCCGATCTGGGTTTTGCCGGTTTTCGCATCGCGTATCCGCTCTCCCAAAAGGGGCAGTACAACCACGTTCTCGTTTTCGCCGGCGCAAGTTATTTTCGCGCGGTCGCGAAAAATCAAGTTTTTGGTCTATCCGCGCGGGGGTTGGCCATCGATACCGGTCTGTCGTCAGGAGAGGAGTTTCCGTTTTTCCGCGAATTTTGGCTTGAGAGACCCTCCCCGCAAGCTCAAGCGATGAAAGTTTACGCGTTGCTCGACAGCCCGAGGCTGACGGGGGCGTACGAGTTCACGGTCAGGCCGGGAGAGCGAACGTCGGTTGATGTGAAGGCAAAACTCTTCGAAAGAGAGAGGGTAAAGGAGCTCGGTATCGCTCCCCTGACGAGTATGTTCTTTTACGGCGAGGAAAAGCCCCGCCCGCAGTGGCACTGGCGCCCGGAAGTGCACGACTCCGACGGTCTGCTGATCGCTTCCGGCGCCGGTGAATGGATTTGGCGTCCGCTCGGGAACCCGGAAAAGCTCCGGATCAGTTATTTCGAACTCGACAATCCGCGCGGCTTTGGTCTGCTGCAACGCGACCGTCGATTTTCTAATTACGAAGATTTGGAAACGCGCCACGAATTGCGCCCCAGTGCCTGGATCATACCGCTCGACGACTGGGGCACGGGACAGGTCAAGCTGGTTGAGATTCCGACCGCAAAGGAAACGAACGACAACATCGTTGCCTACTGGATTCCCAAAGCGCTGCCTCCCGCCGGTCAACCGATCGAGGTCGCCTACCGGATTCAATTCCAAAGCGAGGAGCCCCATGGCGCCTCTACCGGTCGCGTGATCGCAACGCGGCTCGGCGGCGGTGACAAAGAAGGATTAATCAGATTTGTGCTCGATTTTGACGGAGGAAAGCTGCGGGCGCTTCCGGCCGGCAGCGCGGTCAAACCGGTCATCCATGTCGGTCAAGACGGCCAACTGGCGCAGCAAAGTATTTTCAAAAACCCGATAAACGGAACCTGGCGTCTGGCTTTTCAGGTCAAGCCTCCCAAGGGCAAACCTTTAGAGCTGCGCGCATTCCTGCAGCACGACAAATCGGCCCTCACCGAGACCTGGAGCTATCAGCTCGCATCATGAGCGACGACGGTACGCATCCCTATTCTTCAACGAACGGCTCTTTCAAGGCGTCGAAGCCGCTTGCGGTCCCTTTATTTTCCGCCGACGACGAGCATTGCTCGCGCACGCCGGCCCGCCCGGGACAACGACCACAGGGTCTCGGACCGGCCATGCCTGAAATTCGGCGAATCTCCATGGTCCCGGCGCGGCTCGATCGTCACCCTTTGCGCCGCTTGTGGAAACGAATTCGCGGGCGTAACGCCGGCAATGCGCTCAACCCGCCAGCCGGAGTTCGCTCTCCCTGGCAGCGAATAGCACGCAGGCGACAAACGATTTTGGCGATTTTGGTCGTGCTCCAAACCGTGCTTGCGAGTTGGTCGCTCACCAAAGTTTTTCCTTATCCATGGCTGAGTGGCCTCGAAATCGCCATTCTTAGTGTCTTCGCTGTTTTGTTCTCTTGGATTTCTTTGGGCTTCTGGACTGCGGTCATGGGCTTTTGGGTGCTCTGGCGCCGCGCCGGGCGCTTTAACCTCAGCGATCCGTTGGCCGGGGCGGATGAGCAAAAACCGCTGAGATCTAGAA
>JBOHVR010000359.1:0-2973 GCA_050735755.1 Binatia bacterium | reverse complement strand
TATTCCGCTGCTCAAGAGAATCGCGCAGTACGGCGGGGGTTTCTTCCATCACACTTACGATCCGCGCACGTTACCTCAGCTCGTCGCGCAACAGGTGCGAGAGAAGCCGGAAGCACAAGCCGCCGCTGAACGAGACTACACCCCCATGGCCGTGCGCGGCTCGGAGCTTTTGGCGGAGTTTAGAGAAAAGGCATACCCGCCGCTCCGAGGGTTCATCGAGACGGAAATCAAGCGCGGCGCGCAACTCGATCTCATGGTGTCTAAGGATGAGCAGCGGTTTCCTCTTTTGGCCTCTTGGAGGTATGGGAGAGGAAAATCGGTTGCCTTTACGACGGATATGCAAGGATACTGGACACGAAGCTGGATTCCTTGGGGGGGACTGCAAGATTTTTGGAGTTCCATCTTCAATTGGTTGCGTCCGCCCAAGGAGTCCGTGCCGCCGCACGAGGTAAGAATAAACATTGAAAACGATCGGCTGGTGTTTGACCTCTACGTCTTCGCGGAGGCCAACGCGGGAACCCAGTTCCGCTATACACTGACGGGTAAGGGGGCCAAGGGGGAAGGTTTCTTGAGAAGAATCGCCCCCGGACGTTATCAGACCGAGCTGCCGATATCGGCGCCCGGCGACTATCGCATCGAACTCGCCGAACAGAGAGGCGCGCAGAAGATTCCCTATCCCTCAGTGGGTTATACCCTGCCGTATTCTCCGCGAAGCGAAATTCCCCGGCCGGATTTTAATATTGCGCTCTTGGAGAAGCTGGCGCGCGCCACGGGCGGCGAGATCAATCCGCCGCCAAAGGAAGCGCAAAAGACGGAGGAGATTCTTCTCTCGACCGAGCCGCTACGGACGCCCTTGATCTTTGTCGCGGCGATTCTGTTTCTCTTGGAAATCGTTTTGCGGAGATTTTTGCCGTCTCTGGCGTAGAGAGACTGTGTCGCAATGTCATTCTGAGGCTTTAGCCGAAGAATCTCGGTTTTGTAATTGGTCGATTCAATGAGATTCTTCACTTCGTTCAGAATGACATGTAGGAGTTTCGAGCCATTGCGACATAGTCTCAGAAGCATGAAGACGTTCACGGCACGCAGATAGGACCGAAGAAAGGAGGATTGGCTGATGAAAAAGGTTGTCATTGAAATGACTCAGAATGAGATTAGCGGGGGGAGCAATGCTGAGATCGGCCTCAAGCTCGCGGATCTGATCATGCAGAGCTTGCGCTGGTGGCATGGTCAGCTCGGAGACAAGGATCCTTTGAAGCTTGACGGCTGGCAGGTAAAGTCGATCGAAGTGACGGATGCGCCGGGAAGTGATCGTTGAGTGATTCCTTGTCTTATGATTTTTCTTGGCCCAAGATCCATCTTCGCTCGATGATCCTGACGAAGAGACAAAAGGAAATCCTCGACTATCTTCGCGACTACACCACGCGCCATGGTTATGCCCCGACGTTAAACGAGATCGGCCGTCGCTTTGATCTATCTTCCCTGGCGACTGTGCACAAGCATTTAAAGAATCTCGAGGGTAAGCGGTTGATTCGTAGAGAATGGAACCGGAGCCGGGCCGTGGAGATTGTCAGCGAGTCCCGCGCAACGAACGCGGTTATGGAGCTTCCGCTTCTTGGAACGGTGGCGGCTGGCGCGCCTGTGGAGCCGGTAGAAACTCCGGACACCTTGGCGGTTCCCAAGGAGTTAGTGCGCGGCAAAGACACTTTTGTCTTGCGCGTCAAAGGCGACTCCATGATCGACGAGCAGATCCGCGACGGGGACCTGATTATCGTGCAAAGTCGTGCCACCGCAGCGAATGGCGAAACCGTGATTGCCCTGGTCAACGGTGACGCGACGGTGAAGCGCTTCTATCGAGAAGACGGGGAGATGATCCGGCTTCAACCCGCGAATGAGCGGCTGGAGCCGATCCGCGCGCCCGCCGACCAGGTGGAAGTCCGCGGCGTGGTCGTCGCCGTGATTCGTAAATACTGAGAGCACATCTCCGCAGGCGCCCGCATTGAGAGACGTTCGCCCGCCTATTCACAGCCATCCGGCCTGATCCCGCGCCGCTTCTCTTTAATGCAAGTTTTTCTTGACCGTCATCCGCGGGTTGATTTACGCTAAGACAAATTCGGTCCTGCCGGTGGAGAAATGAGCTCAAGAGAGAAAGCCTTAGTCAAGATTCTGGTCGTTATCGCGATCATTTACGTGGCCCAGCTATTTATATTTTAAGTCCCGGTTGTCCTGTCTGGTTCTTCCATTGTTCGGCTGCAGAGGATAACAGCGTACGATGCAGAGCGCGCAGCGAACCAGCGCGACGCCGCATTGTTTTGTTTGCCTTTCGGCAAGGGACTACAGAGCGCGCGGGTAGGCTTGGGGGTCTCAGTCATCGTGACGGGTTGATGCGACGGGTCCCCAGGCATTTTTTAACCCCTAGGATGATGCGCCGCCGTGATCGCCTTTTTCACCCGTTTCTGCCCCCGGCTGCGAATGATGGGAACAAAAATTCCCAGGGAGACTCCGACAGAGACAAGAAGAGAAAGCGCTAAAGCAATTATTGACTGTTCCATATGCTCATCTCCTAGTGGCTTTTACGTGCGTCTATCAGTGGCCTTTGCTACCGCGACTATCTTGATTTGAGCAGGATTCATGCCAAGGGGGTAACCGGATTTCCTGACACGATCTGTCCCGTATTGCCCCTATTTGTGGAGTGTCTCCGCAGATTAACATCTGACAATATGTCCGGCTGTCACGGGACTGCCGGACGAAAGAAATTCTGCGAAAAGCACGCCTCATGCCCGAAATCCAAGGGTAAAGGGATCGGCGGCGTGCCCATGCCATAACTCCGCTCTAAGCCTGCGACGTCTTCAAGTTCCGTAGCCTTTACGGGAGGTTTTTATGTGGTGAGATTCGCCCAACGGGCGAGTTTTTGCTTGACTTTTATCTGGTTAGTGTATTATGATTCAGATATGTTATCTGATCGCGCGCAAACGC
>JBOHVR010000358.1:0-11028 GCA_050735755.1 Binatia bacterium | reverse complement strand
CCGCCGGACCGTCCCAATGAAATCCCCGCCAGTCTGGCGAAGTTAAAACGCGGCGAACGCATCGAGAATTACAGAACCGAGCGGGTCAGGAAAGATGGGAAGCGCATCCATGTGTCTCTAACGGTTTCGCCCATCCGGGATGCACAGGGACAAGTGGCGGGGGTTTCTTCCATCTCGCGCGACATCACCGACCGGATCGAGGCGGAGGAGTCGATCGAAAAACTCAACGAGGACCTCAAATACCGAGCGCTCGAACTCGAAGCCGCCAACAAAGAGCTCGAGTCGTTCAGCTATTCGGTGTCCCACGACCTCCGCGCGCCGCTGCGCGGCATCAACGGCTTCGCCCAGGCACTGCTTGAGGATTGCGCCGGCCAGTTAGACGAAGAAGGCAAGAGCCATCTCGCGCGTGTGTGCGCTGCCAGCCAACACATGGGCGAACTGATAGACGATTTGCTTAGCCTGTCCCGCGTGACGCGAAAAGAAATGCGCCGGGACAAGGTTGACCTGAGCGCGCTGGCGTCATCGATAGCCGCAGAGCTCAAGCAAACCCAATTGCCGCGCAGCGTTGAGTTCGTTATTACTCCGGGCTTGGTGGCCGAAGGCGATATAAGTCTTCTCCGGGTGGTCATGCGGAATCTTCTCGACAACGCGTGGAAGTTCACCGCGAAGCAAGCCCAGGCAAGGATCGAGTTCGGGCGCGCGGCGGGCAACGGCCAATCAAACTATTTTGTTCGCGACAACGGGGCCGGCTTCGACATGGCGTATTCGGGCAAGCTGTTTGGGGCCTTCCAACGCCTGCACTCCACAACTGAATTCGAAGGAACTGGCATTGGCCTGGCAACCGTGCAGCGGATTATTCACCGTCACGGCGGCCGGGTTTGGGGCGAAGGAGTCCCGGAACGCGGGGCGACATTCTACTTCAGCCTCCCCTAAGTCTGGCCTCAGCAAAGTTTGTTCCAGGAGTCTCTTGTCTGTGTCCGCGTCTATCCTTGACAGTTTCTTCCGCGCGCGGTGAAATAATCTTGGTCTCCTCATGATCGAGACGCGCGCAAACTGTCTGCTGCTCCTTGGGATTTGGGCTGTCAGGGGCGCGCGTTGAAACGAGGATTTCCGCCGGCGCTTTTTCCTGTCTTCGCCATGTGTACGATGGCTGCAAGGTTTAGTGAATCCACACCGGGTCCATAAAAATGCCCCTCGACAAACCTCCGCAACTCCGGACTCGCACCGACAACGACCTTGTCGATTTCTTTGAGAACGCTCCCCTGCCTCTCCGTCGCGTTGGACCGGACGGGAGAATTCTTTGGGCTAACCGAGCGGAGCTGGACATGCTCGGCTACAGCCCCGAGGAATACATGGGTCACCACGTCGCCGAGTTTCATGTGGATCAGCCCGTCATCGAGGAACTTCTGCGCCGGCTCACTCACAGGGAAACGGTGCACGATTACGAGGCGCGGCTGCGCTGCAAAGACGGCTCGATAAAAAACGTGATCATCAGCTCGACCGTTCTCTGGGAGGACGGCAAGTTCGCTCACACGCGCTGTTTTACGCGCGACATCACCGAGCTCAAAAGGGCGCAGGAAACCCTGTGCCAGGTGCATGAGGACCTCGAACGGCAAGTTCGGCAGCGAACCGCCGACCTGGAGAACGCCAATGAAGAGCTGAAGCGAGAAGGCGCTCGCCGCCAGCGCTCCGAATCCCTCCAGCAGGGAGAAAAAAAGGCGCTCGAAATGATTGCTTCAGGAGCCGCCTTGCCGAAGGTCTTGGCAGCGATTGTGCGCCTGATCGAAACCCAGTCGGACGAGATGCTCTGTTCCATTCTGCTGTTGGAAGACGGGACGAAGCTCTGTCACGGCGCCGCCCCCAGTCTTCCGGACAGCTACAACCAAATTATTGATGGCGTCCCGATCGGGCCAAAAGTCGGCTCTTGCGGTACCGCAGCGTTTCGCAAGGAACCCGTGATCGTATCCGACACCGCGACGGATCCACTGTGGGAAGATTATCGAGATTTGGCGCAACGATTTGGACTCGGCGCCTGTTGGTCAACTCCCATCCTTTCCCGGACCGGCGATGTCCTCGGGACCTTCGCAATGTACTACCGCATGCCCCGTCATCCCACCCAGGAAGAATTCGAACTCATCCGCATCGCCACTCACATTGCCGGCATTGCGATTGAGCGCAGTCGCGATCAGACGCAACTCCGCAGCCAGCTGCAGCGGATTAGTGCGCTCCAGGAAATCAATCTCGCGATCAACTCAACGCTGGAACTCCAACCGTTGCTCGACATCATTTTGGAAAGGATCGCCTTGAGCATTCCGCACATTTCGTCTGCCGGCGTACGACTCTTCAATTCCGACACGGGCAAGCTGGAATGCAGCGCGGGACGCAACATCGACTTGGAGCGGTGGAAAAAGGTCGCCTGGAAGGGCCAGGGTCTCGGCACTTCGGTGTATGAGAGTCAGCAGCCGCTGCAGATCCTTAATGTCAACATGGATCCACGCTCACAAAACCGTGCGTTCTTCGCGCGGCACGGCATCGTTTCGTACCTTTCGCTGCCCCTGGCGGCAAGAGGCGCACCGTTAGGCATCCTTTCCCTCTTCACCCAACAGGAGCACGAGTTCACGCGCGAAGAAATCGACTTTATTTCTGCGGCGGCCAATCAGGCGGCAATCGCGATCCAGAACTCTCTTCTTTTTAAACAGGTCAAAGACCAATCAGAAAAATTGCAGCGGGCTTTAGTCGAAGCCGAGACCGCCAAGCATGAACTCGAGCTTGATATGTTTAAACGCAAGGAAATCGAGCATGCGCTGCGGGAAAGCGAAGCGCGCAAAACGGCCATTCTCCAATCCGCGCTCGATTGCATCGTCACGATCGATCACGACGGCGCCGTTCTTGATTTCAATCCCGCGGCGGAAAGGACTTTCGGCTATTCTTCTGCCCAAGCAGCGCGCAAAGAGCTGGCCGGCCTCATTATTCCGCTTCGCTTTCGTGAAAGCCATCGGCAAGGGTTAAGGCGGTGCCTCGAAACGGACGCGGCACGCGTGCTCGGCAAACGAATAGAAATGACTGCCCTGCGCGCCGATGGCACGGAATTTCCGGTCGAGCTCAGCATCACGCGCATTGATCTTGAAGGCTCCCCTATTTTCACCGGCTACCTCCGCGATATCACGGAGCGCAAACTGGCGGAGGAGTCGCTCCGAAAAGCTGAAGAAAAGTATCGCTCCATTTTCGAAAACGCCACCGAAGGTATCTTCCAAAGCACGCCTGACGGACGCTTCCTCACCGTCAATCCGGCCCTGGCCCGGATGCTTGGCTACGACTCGCCGGCGGAACTCCTTGCGGCCGTGACGAACATTGAGCAGCAGCTCTACGTCGAGCCCAAACGCCGCCAGGAGCTCAAGCAACTGCTGGCTGAAAAAGGCACCCTGGAGAAAATCGACGTCCAATGGTACCGCAAAGACAGAAATACCCTCTGGGTTTCCCTCAACGTGCGTTCGGTGCGGCAGGCTAACGGAGCGATTCGACACTACGAGGGAAGGGTGGAAGATATCACCGAGCGCAAGCGCGCCGCGGACGAGCGCTTGCGCTACGCGTCTCAGCTCCAGGCGTTGGCCGAGTCGTCCCTCGTGATTAATTCCGCTCTATCGGTCGACGAGGTTGTGGAAATCGTAACCGAGAAAGCGCGCGCGATCATCGGCGCCCATCAATGCCGCACGAGCGCCACGATGAACCAGAACTTGGCCCACCAGGCTATCTCTGACAACTATGCCTGCTATGGAACGCTTGCAGCCCGACCTGACGGCAACGACATCGGCGCGCCGGTTTGCGAAGCGAATAAGCCGGTGCGCATGACCCAAGCGGAGCTCGAGGCCGATCCACGCTGGCGTCATTTACAAGCCTCCAAACAACGCCCGGCTGTGGGAGGCTGGCTCGCCGCCCCCCTGATAGGAAGAAACGGCGAGAACATCGGTTTGATTCAGCTTGCAGACAAATACGAAGGAGATTTCACCGCTGCCGATGAAGCCGTGCTGTCGGAACTCGCCCAGGTTGCGTCGGTTGCCATCGAAAACGCGCGCTTGTTCCAGGAGGTTCGGGCGGGACAGGAGCGCCTGCAAACGCTTTCGCGCCGGCTGGTCCAAGTCCAAGAAGCTGAAAAGCGCCAAATCGCCCGTGAGTTGCACGATGAGATCGGTCAGTCGCTCACCGCCTTAAAGCTCATGCTGGAGGTACACTCCCGGGGTCGTTCCAGGGCAAACCCCAAAGGCCTCGATGAGGCGCAAAGCATCGTAAAAGATCTCATGACGCGGGTCCGCAACATGTCCCTGGAGCTTCGTCCCGCAATGCTTGATGATTTAGGTCTCTTACATGCGCTGCTCTGGCTCATTGAACGTTATACGACGAGAACCGGTCTCCAGGTCCACTTCAAACACTCTGGCCTGAAAAAAAGGTTGCCGCCTGATCTGGAAACTGCGGCCTACCGGATCGCGCAAGAAGCTCTGACCAACGTCGCCCGTCATGCCAGCGTCCATGAGGTGTCTGTGCGCATGACAGTAACCCCGGCCGCATTATCGCTTCAGGTGCGCGACCGGGGAAGAGGTTTCGACTTGAGGGCTCACCGCCTGGCGACCGGGGGGCTGGAAGGTATGCGGGAACGCGCAGCCCTGCTGGGAGGAAAACTGGTCATCAAGTCGTCGCAGAATTCCGGCACGAACTTGACTGCGGTCCTGCCGCTCGCGGGCAACCCACCCCAAGAGTCGAAAAGGCGCAGAGTGAAGCCGGCGCGATCCAACGATCTTAATTCGCAAGGAAGATCACAGTAGGTATGGCGGCAACGACCATCGTCCTAGCGGATGATCATCAAGTGGTCCGTCAGGGTCTGCGCGCCCTGTTAGAGGCGGAAAAGGATTTCCAAGTGATCGGCGAAGCCGGCGACGGACTGGATGCCCTGCGGTTGGTTGAACGCCTGCGGGCCGATGTCCTGATCGTGGACCTCATGATGCCCGGCTTGAACGGGCTTGAGCTGACGCGCCGGGTGAGCCGAAGTTATTCGGCAACGCGCGTGATTATCCTCTCCATGCATGCCAGCAACGCTTATGTCCTCGAAGGATTGAGAAACGGGGCCTACGGATACGTTCTCAAAGACTCCAGCGCAGCAGACCTGGTTCAGGCTGTGCGCGAAGTAACAAATGGCCGGCGTTACCTTGGCCCGCCTCTGTCTCAGTACGCCATCGAGTCTTATATCAGCAAAGCGGAAGAGGCCTCGTTGGATGTCCATGAAACGCTCACGAGCCGCGAGCGCGAAGTTCTTCAGCTAGCCGCGGAGGGACGCACTAATCCAGAAATCGCTGCCAAGCTGTTCATAAGCCCCCGCACCGCCGAAACCCATCGGACCAACCTGATGCGCAAGCTAGGGCTACGCTCGCGCACGGATTTGGTCCGATACGCCATCAGCCGGGGCCTTCTGCCATTAGACTAACGCCTACAGATCCATAGCCCTAACGTGGAAATACGGGCCTCGCCCACCTATATTCCGTACTTCCACGGATGGACAGAACCGGTGGGGTGAATACGCTAAATCTTAAGGTTAAATGCTCCGGTTTGCCGTCATAAGAGACTCGGGAAAATGAAAACTCCCTTGCGCGTGCTCATTGTCGAGGATTCTCACGACGACACGCTGCTGCTTGTACGCGAGCTTAGGCGCGGCGGCTTCGCGCCGAAATTCAAACGCGTCGACACCGCCGCTGATATCAAGTCGTCGCTAGGTCAAGAAAAATGGGACCTCGTGCTTGCCGATTATACGATGCCCCGCTTTTCCGGCACGGATGCGCTGAAGCTTTTCAAGACAACCAAAGCCGACATTCCCTTTATCTTCGTTTCGGGAACGATCCGTGAGGAAACGGCCGTGGCGGCGATGAAGGCCGGTGCTCACGACTACGTTACGAAGGGCGATCTTAGCAGGCTGGTCCCGGCTATACGGCGCGAGCTCAAGGAGGCGGAAGCGCGGCGCGGGCAGAAACGGACACAACAAGAGCTCGAGGCTCGCTATCGCGAGCTCTTGATCCTAAAGGACGTCAGCCAAACAATTCTGAGTTCCGACGACATCCGGGTGGTTCTGGACCGGATCCTGGGACAGGCAATGGCTTTAGGACGCTTCGACATGGGGACGATCCTCGTCACGGATCTTAGCGGCAAAAACCTGGAAACCGCGGCCATCCGCGGTCATCTCAAGCCGGATAACCTGCGCCAGCGCTTTCGGGAAATCGATTCGGGGGAACATCGCTTCCGGACGCTAAAATTGAAGCGGCCGCGGATCATAGAAAACGTTCCGGCCTCTACGGGCTCCAACCGGCTGAAACAAGAAGGCGTTTACTCCGCGGTCTCGGCGCCCGTGCGCGCCGGAGAGGTGGTTTTCGGCGCGATTCAACTCGGCTGCCGCGCGCCGCGAAAATTTGCGCGCAATGAAATCCAG
Organism: Binatia bacterium; assembly: GCA_050735755.1. GTDB lineage: Bacteria > Desulfobacterota > Binatia > UBA9968 > UBA9968 > DATMAM01. Next base: position 4,562 of record JBOHVR010000358.1, on the reverse strand, counting down.
CTTATCGAAGCCCTCGGGCACCAAATCGGCATCGCGGTCCAGAAGGATCGCCTTTTCGCCCAAGCCCGCAAACAAACCGCTGAGCTGGAGAAGGCCAACGCCGAGCTGAATCTGCAAGCCCGCCGCCAGACCGCCCTCGCTGAGATAGGGCGGGCGGCGCTTTCGAGCACGGATCTTTACGGATTCATCGATCAGGTCGCAACCATCGTAGCCCAAACCGTCGCGGCCGACTACTCGGAGGTTGCGGAGATTCTCCCCAGCGGAAACGGCGCCCGGATATGCGCCGGCGTCGGTTGGAAACCCGGCGTGATCGGCTCTGCGACGGTTGCAATGGAGGCCCAATCGCATATCGGCTACTCCCTGCTGCGAAACGAATCCGTTTGTCTTTCTCGCCTTCGTTCCGAACAACGGTTCGCAGTTCCCGGCTACCTGCTTGATCACGTGATCGGGAGCGGCCTTGTTGTCGTCGTCCCGGGACCTGAGACCGAATTCGGGACCCTCGCCGTGTACCGGAGCGTCGATCGCGGCTTTTCCGTCGACGACCGGCATTTTCTTGAAGCGGTCGCCAATCTCATTTCCGTCGCGGTGCGCCGTAAGAGGGCGGAGGACTCCATCAAAGCTCGCTACCAAGAATTGATGGCCTTCAAAGAGGTCGCGCAAACCATTCTGAGTTCCATGGATCTCCGCTCAGTCTTGGAACAGATTCTCAAGCAGTCACTGATGATCGGCTCGTTTGATCTTGGCGCCATTCTGCTTTTGGATCCAACGGGGACCCGATTCGAAACCCACGCGGCGGAAGGTTACCGGGATCCGCTATCGCTGGAAGCCGCTCTGCGCCGAAGCACGGGAAGCACCCAAGCTTTTCAAGCGCTGCTCTTTAAAGAAACCCAAATTATGGAATCCCTTTCAGACACTGCAGCTTCAGATGCGATTCAGAGAGAAAGCGTGCGTTCGGCGCTTTCGATCCCCGTTCGCGCCGGCACTAAAGTTCTTGGCGTGATCCACCTCGGGAGTAGAAGCCAGCGCCGCTTTAAGCCCGACGAAATCCACGCCCTGGAAACTCTGGGAGATCAAATGGGAATCGCGGTGCAGAAGCGGCGCTTGTACGAGGAAACCAGCCGCAATCTGGAGCGCATTCGCGCCTTGTACGAAATCGACAAGGCGATCACCTCCACTCTCGACCTCGGCGCCATACTCCAAGTTCTGATCGATAAGACCGCCTCTTTTCTTCCTGACTTCGCCGCCGTCACGGTCAGGCTGCTCAACCCTAAGACCGCAAAATTGGATAAAGTCGCTTGCCGCAATATCGCGGACGCCGAATGGAAAAGCGCCGGAGAAGATGCCGGCGGTTCTTTTGCTCAACGAGCCGTGGAATCGAAAGGAGCGTGGATCGCCGCTGATTTGAACGCGGCGCCCGCGACAGGAGAAGTTCGTCTGTTCCAGGAGAAAGGGTTTGCTTCTTATCTGGGCGTCCCCCTCATCGCCAAAGACGAAACCCTTGGGATCTTGGAATGTTACACGAGAGACGAGCATAGTTTTTCCAGCGAAGAGATCGAATTTCTATCTACGCTCGCGGGCCAGGCGGCAATCGCCATCGAAAAGGCAAGACTGTACGGAGATCTCCAGCAACAGACGGCCGACCTCGAGAGAGCCAACCGGGTCAAGTCAGAGTTCCTCAGCGTGATGTCTCACGAGCTGCGCACGCCCCTGAGCGTCATTCTGGGGTACACCGCCTTGATCCAAGACAAGATTTTTGGTGAAATCAATCCGCGTCAGGAAAAGGCCTTGGAAACCGTCGCCTACCAATCCGGCAACCTGCTCATGCTTATTAACACCGTTATCGAAGCAACGAAGATTGAGACCGGCGACGTGTTCGTGGAAAAGAGCCCGGTTGATCTCAGGTCCTTGCTCGAAGAGTTAAAATCCACCTACAGGGAGCCCGCGGGCGGAAACCTCGCCTTGGTTTGGGATCTCTCCTCCGACATTCTTGCGCTCGAAACCGATGCCAACCGGCTCAAGCACATTCTGCAACACCTGCTCAACAACGCCATCAAGTTCACGGATCAAGGCGCGGTGACGGTTTCTACCCGTTATCTTCGCGCCGAGCAAAGTATCGAGTTCGCAGTAACGGATACCGGAATCGGGATTCAGCCCGATCATATCCCGCGCATCTTTGATAGATTCTATCAGGTTGACAGCTCTGAGACCCGTCCCCATGGCGGCGTCGGATTGGGACTCTACATTGCGCAACAATTCACTGAACTGTTAGGCGGCACGATCAGCGTTGAAAGCGAAACGGGCAAAGGATCGAAGTTTACCGTGAAAATACCTGTGCGTTCGTAGCTCGTATCGTGTGTTCAGCATCGTTCATTCCGATTGCGCGCTTACGCACGAATCGCGTGTCACGAACCGCTATTCTTAAACCCATACTTCTCCCAGTTCGCTAAGACTTTCTCTTTAATTTCCCCCGGCCAGAGATTCTCCAAAGTGGCCTTCACGGGTATAGTATCCGGCGCCCAATCTTTGGGCCAGGTGCAATCAAAGATGACGCCCGCGGCATCACCCAGTAATCTCTCTTTGGCCGGCAGGAATGGCAGAAGCACCGGGAAGCCGGGGATATGCGGCACCGCATGAATTCCGTCTACCGGGTGACATTTGGTCGTGATCGCATGCAGGACTTCATCCATGTTGGTAGGATCGACGTCGCTATCAACGACCACAATGTAATAGGTGAAAAGCCCGGGTTTGGTTGCCCAAACCGCATGGGCAACCCGCTTGGCAAAGTTGATAAAAGGGGTTTCCGTTGACACGACCACCATATGGCCAACCCCGTAAGGGGGGACAAACACGGCTTTGACCGGCAAACCCAACTTTTTCAGCTCCGCATAGATCTCCGCGCCTTTGAAGAGAGCGGTTGTCGTTTGGCTTTCGTGAATCGGCATTCCCATATTGGAAAACGGCAGAATCGGATCACGGCGGTGAGTGATGGCGTTGACGCGAAACACGGGTTTCGGAGAGCTCTTTCCGGCTTCATACCCCATGTATTCTCCAAAAGGACCTTCGACCCTCCGCTCATGAGGTAAAACTTCGCCTTCAAGAACAATCTCGGACATCGCCGGAACTTCAAGATCAACCGTCTCACACTTGATCAGCGGGATGGGCTGTTCCTGCAATCCGCCTGCGATATCGACTTCACTAACGAAAGGGGGAAGCTGCGAGCAGCTCACAATCGGAACAATGGGGGGACCGCCAATCGCCACTGCCGCAGGCATCGGCTCTCTCTTCGCCTCCCACTTCTGATACATCTGGCCAATGTGCTGCTGCAGCGGAAACAGACAGCCCAAAGAATTTCGGTCGTGAATCATGAGCCGGTACATGCCCCAGTTTACCCAATCACTGTCAGGATCCTTGGTCACAACCGCGTGCCACGTCCCGATATAGCGTCCGCCGTCTCCGCCGTGAATCAACGGCACAGGAAATTTGCTCAAATCGACCTCGCGGCCTCGCAGGATCACCTCTTTGCAAGGCCCGGCGCTGACGAGGGTTGGCTTAACCGGCTTTTCTTTTCGTTGCAGGTAAACCGCCATGATTTTCTTGGCAGGCGTCTGCGGGGGCAATCCTAAAGCGATTGCGGTCCGGGCGTATAGCGAATGGCGCGCCCGCTTGCTTGGCCCGAGCGGCGCCCCTAAGGCCCGGTACCCGTCGGGATATCCTTTGATGTTCTCAAATAATGGCGCCGGCGCGCCGAGGTCATAACAGCGGCGCACGATGGCGCCCATTTCAAGATTCCAGTCGACTTCCTGGCGAACCCGGACCAGTTCGCCACAACTCTCCAATACATCTATGTAATCGCGCAGGTCTCTCAGTGCCATTGAGCCTCCAGCTTATGGTAAATTACTTAATATATTGACTATTCAAATACAAATGATAGTATAATGATGAATCCGCTGGCCTAAGTGAGCCCGTGGACGGATTTACTTCATTGATTCAAACCGCAATGAATTTCAAAAATGCCCGCCTGTGGATTTTTTGTCGCCTGTCGGAGGGAGCATTCCGGTGCTTTCACCTGATGGCGAAAGCCCTTCCACCGCGAGCCTTTCGTTGGGTCGCTCGCCCCATGCTTGGGCTTCTGATCGTCGCCCTTGTGCCAAGGGGACGGATCATTAAGAATCTTATCGCTGCTTTTGGGGAAACTTACTCTCCTGCCAGCAAAAGGGGACTCGCTAAAGGAGTCCAGGAACACTTCGTCAAAAACCTGATCGACTGTTTTTTTCAGTTACGATTCTCCGGATACGCGCGCCAAGTTATCGCAATCCAGGGAAGAGAAAACCTCGAGGCAGCTTTGGCAAAACGCAAAGGCATTATAGCCTTGGGGGCTCATATCGGCAACTTTGTTCTCGTCGGAACGCGCCTGGGGAGTGAAGGTCTACCTTTTCATACCCTGTTCCGCCTGCCTCCCGATCGAAGGATCAAGGCGATTCTCGACTCCCTCCAAAAGCCCCTGCACCAGCAGATCATTCCCTTGATGCCGAAGCGAAAGGCAGCCGTGAGAATTCTTGAGG